>NZ_SMMD01000398.1 GCF_009711475.1 Fulvivirga aurantia | reverse complement strand
TACTCTCTTTAATATTAGTGTTATCTGCATGCTCTGCGGATCGCAACAATATTATTAGTAAAGCCTATCATAATACCACGGCTCATTTCAATGCTTATTTTTATGCTCATGAAAGAATTGAGGAAATAGAAGGTATTGTAGAGTCTAATTATGACAATGATTATAACAAGGTACTGAAAATTTACCCGGAAATAGACTCAGTACTAGCCTCATCTTATCAGACTCAGATAGAAGATGGTATAAAGAAAGCCTCCATAGCTATTCAGCGTCACAAAAACTCTAAGTGGGTCGATGATAGCTACATACTTATTGGTATGGCCCGATTCTACGACCTTGACTATGTAAATGCCATAGAGACTTTTAAGTATGTAAATACAGAAAGCGAAAATGATGATGCCAGACATGAAGCGCTTGTTCATTTGCTACGGACTTTCGTAGACGCCCAGGAATATAATAATGCAGTTGCGGTTTCTGATTATCTCAAAAAGGAAAAGCTCAATAAAGACAATTCTAAACTACTTTTCATAAACAGGGCATACATGTATGAGCAACGTGGCGATTATGACAACATGCTTCAAAACCTGGTGAAGGCCGCACCTCTGCTCAAAAAGAAAGATGGTAAAGGCAGAATGTATTTTATCATTGGGCAGATATATCAAATGCTGGGTTTCGATGCTGAAGCTTTTAACTATTATAAGAAATGCATTGCCAGCAACCCTGAATATGAGTTAGATTTTTACGCCAGACTCTATATGGCACAAGTTACAGAACTTGGTAAGTCAAGTGACGTAAGGGCTGCACGCAAATTATTTCAGAAATTACTCAAAGACCGTAAAAACAAGGAGTTTCAGGATAAGATCTATTATGAAATGGCAGAATTTGAGGCCAAAAACAGAAATCTTGAAAAGGCCATTGAGTACTATAATGAATCAGTGCAGGCTAGTGTCAACAATGAAAGACAGAAAGGCCAGTCTTTCCACAAGCTGGGAATAATATATTATGATAGCCTCAGGCAATACGAAACAGCCAAAAACTACTATGATAGCACAATAGCTGCACTGCCAAAAGATTATGAAGGCTATGCGGCCATTAAAGAGAGGCAGGAAATTCTGGCAGAATTTGTCACACAAATTAATACCATACACCTGCAGGATAGTTTGCTGCAGTTGGCTTCTATGGACTCCGCTTCTCTGAGGTTAAAAGTAGAAGAGATTATTGCAGAAGAAGAAGCAAAGAAAAAAGCTGCAGAGGAAAAGGCTGAGAAGAAAGCAGCTCGAGCAAGGTTTGACCAGATTAATAACAGCGGTGGTATAAACGAAGCCGCAAGTTGGTATTTTGGCAATCCATCTGCTGTGGCTCTAGGTCAGAATGAATTTAAAAGAATATGGGGAGACAGGCCGCTGGAAGACAATTGGAGACGTGCAAGCAAAGAAGGTTTTCAGGATTTTGATCAAAACCTGGAAGACCCTGGAGCTACCAATGGGGGCGATATGCTAAGTCAGGAAAGTGAACAAAGTGTTTCTTCGAGTTCACGCGCTGATCAAATGATTGCACAGGTGCCTTTTTCAGATGAGGCAAAAGAAACAGCAAATAATAAGATAGAGATCGCGCTTTACAAGCTTGGTAATATTTACAATTTCAACCTTAAGGAAGTAGAAAATGCAGTAGTCACTTTTGAGAATTTACTCAATCGATATCCTAATACTGAGTATGAGGCAGAGGTGTTGTATCAGCTATATCTGATTAATAAAAATATAGGAAGTGAGAAACAGGATTATTATAAAGATCAGCTAATCAGCAAATACCCTAATACTACCTATGCCAAACTACTGGCCAATCCTAATTACACAGAAGAAAGTACAGAAGCTAACGAGCAACAGAAGAAGGTCTATGGTAAGGCCTACGAATTATATACAAATGGTCAGTACGATGAAGCTACGTCCATGCTCAATGAAGCATTAAACGAATACCAGGAAACTATTTTTACCCCTCGGTTGAAACTCCTGAAAATATTAATTATTGGAAAAACAGAAGATATCAATCTATACCAGTACCAGCTGAGTGAGTTCATTAAGTCAAACCCTGATAGTGAAATCACACCATACGCTGACGAGTTGTTAGAAGCTTCTAGAAACTTTTTAGCTAAACAACAACGGCTATTAGGTACAGAGTTTGTCAAATACTTTGAGCAAGAACATTATTTCGTCCTTATCTATGATTCAAAGCTGCAACAAGCCGATCAATTAACTGAAAAAATTGAGGCTTTTAACGCTAGTGCATATCCGGAAGAAAACTTTAAAACGAGTAATTTGATTCTGAATAAAGAAAGAACAATGATCATGGTTTCGGGAATTTCGAC
>NZ_SMMD01000508.1 GCF_009711475.1 Fulvivirga aurantia | reverse complement strand
GTAAATAATGTAATTACCATCAAACACATCTTGTTAGCGATAGGCGCAAGATGTGTTTTGAAATTGAACTAAACAAAAAACAAAATTATATATAATGGATCAGTTGCTTAATGACTTTTCGCCAGGCTTGTTTTTTATGCAGGCAATCATTTTTCTAGTTCTTCTTTTATTACTAGCAAAATTCGCCTGGAAGCCAATATTACAATCTTTAAAAATCAGAGAAGAATCTATCCAGGATGCTTTAGATTCTGCTGAGAAGGCAAAAGAGGAGATGGCTCAACTTAAAGCTGAAAATGAAAAGCTTTTGGATGAAGCCAGACAGGAGAGAGAGAAAATATTGAAAGATGCCAGAGAAGTAGCTGCATCTATTAAGGCTGACGCTGAAGAAGATGCCGGTAAACAAACTGCAAAAATGATTGACGATGCTCGTCAGGCAATCAATACAGAAAAGCAGGCTGCTCTTGCTGAAGTAAAAACACAAGTGGCAGAGTTATCTCTTCAGATCACAGAAAAACTACTTAGAAAAAAACTTGATGACGAAAAAGCTCAGAAAGAGCTTATAGAAGAATTCGTTAAGGACATTAACCTAAACTAAAATGTCAGAATACAGAGTAGCTTCAAGATATGCTAAATCTCTTTTAGAGCTTGCCGATGAAAAGGGAGTTCTGGAGCCTGTGCTTGAAGACATGCAACAGTTTAGTAAGTTGTGTGCTGAGAGTAGAGAGTTTGTTTTAATGCTTAAGAATCCGATCATTAAGCATGACAAAAAGAACATGATCCTTAAGAAGGTTTTCGAAGGAAATGCTCACGAGCTTACTTTAGCAATATTTGATATAATTACTAAGAAGAACAGAGAGTCTATACTCCCTGGGATAGCTAGAGAGTTTCAAAACCAGTATAAGGTACAACAAGGTATAGAAGAAGCAAAGGTTACTACAGCTGTACCACTTTCTCCAGAGCTTAAAAAATCACTTGAAGAGGTTGTTCTTAAAATTTCTTCTAAGAAAAAAGTTGAGTTGGTGGAGTCAGTAGATAAAGAACTTATCGGAGGCTTTATATTAAAAGTTGGTGACCGACAAATAGATGATTCACTAAAAAGTAAGCTCAAAGCACTTGAGCTAAAGTTTAGTCAAAATCCTTACATTAAAGAATTTTAAAACATAAGCGATAAAATAATGGCAGACGTAAGACCAGACGAAGTTTCAGCAATATTAAGAGAGCAGCTCTCAGGTGCTAAAACGGAAGCCGAACTTGAAGAAGTAGGTACCGTATTAGAGGTGGGTGACGGTGTTGCTCGTATCTACGGTTTATCAAAGGCTCAATCAGGTGAGTTACTTGAGTTTGAAAACGGACTTAAGGCACTCGTACTTAACCTTGAAGAAGACAATGTAGGAGCCGTACTTCTTGGTGACTCTCAGGAGATCAAAGAAGGAGACACAGTAAAAAGAACTAAAACAATTGCTTCTATCAAGGCCGGTCACGGTCTACTAGGTAGAGTTGTTGATACTTTGGGTAATCCGATCGATGGTAAAGGACCTATCGAGGGAGAGTTATTCGAGATGCCTCTTGAAAGAAAAGCTCCTGGTGTAATTTACAGACAGCCGGTTGCTGAGCCACTTCAGACAGGTATCAAGGCTATTGACTCAATGATTCCTATCGGTAGAGGTCAGCGTGAGCTTATCATTGGTGACAGACAAACTGGTAAAACAGCTGTTGCGATTGACACGATCATCAACCAGAAAGAATTCTACGAAAAAGGCGAACCTGTATTCTGTATATATGTAGCAGTAGGTCAAAAAGCTTCTACTGTTGCTGGAATCGTTTCAGCTTTGGAAAAAGCTGGTGCAATGGAATACACAGTGATTGTATCTGCTTCTGCTGCTGATCCAGCGCCTATGCAGTTCTTCGCTCCATTTACAGGTGCTGCCATCGGTGAATTCTTTAGAGATACTGGTAAGCCTGCATTGGTTGTTTATGATGACTTGTCTAAACAAGCAGTAGCTTACAGAGAGGTTTCTCTACTTCTTAGAAGACCTCCGGGACGTGAAGCATATCCTGGTGACGTTTTCTACCTTCACTCAAGATTACTTGAGAGAGCTGCAAAGCTTAACGATAATGATGATATCGCGAAGGACATGAACGACTTACCTGCCTCTCTACAAGGTAAAGTAAAAGGTGGTGGTTCATTGACAGCACTTCCAATTATTGAGACGCAAGCATCTGACGTTTCTGCTTATATCCCTACAAACGTAATTTCGATTACTGACGGTCAGATATTCTTAGAAACAAACCTATTTAACGCGGGTATCAGACCAGCGATTAACGTAGGTATCTCAGTATCACGAGTTGGTGGTTCTGCACAGATTAAGTCTATGAAGAAAGTGGCTGGTACACTTAAGCTTGATCAGGCTCAGTTTAGAGAACTAGAAGCTTTTGCTAAGTTCGGTTCTGACCTTGATGCTGCTACTAAGCTTACTATCGAGAGAGGTAAGAGAAACTTAGAAATGCTTAAGCAAGCTCAGTATGCTCCGGTACCAGTTGCAGAGCAAGTAGCCATAATTTACGTATCTACTAAAGGATACTTAGATAAAGTGCCTTTGAATAAGGTAAAAGAATTTGAGCAAAACTTCTTAGATATATTAAGATCTAAGCATGAGGATGCACTTAAGACTTTGGGTGCTGGAAAATTAGAAGATAGCGTTACTGCTACTTTGGCCTCTGTTGCTACAGATCTTGCAAAGGAGTACGTTTAAAATTAAACTTAATCGTTGACTGGCAGTTTAGGCCAGTCAACTTTATATACTAATTCGACAAACCGTAATGGCGAATTTAAAAGAAGTAAAAAGTAGAATTCAGTCGGTAACTTCGACACAACAAATCACCAAAGCCATGAAAATGGTGGCGGCTGCCAAGTTAAGAAGAGCACAGGATAACATTACTCAAATGAGACCTTATGCTCAAAAATTAGCTGGTATGTTACAAAATCTATCTGGACAATCAGATAATGGTGAAGGTGGAGATTACTCAGAAGTAAGAGCTGTAAATAAGGTCTTGCTTATCGTAGTTACTTCTGACAAGGGTCTTTGTGGAGCATTTAATAGTAATGTTTTTAAGACAGCCAATAGAACCATAAAAGAAAAGTATCAAAGCCAGTTTAATAACGGTAAAGTTGATATTCTTCCGGTAGGTAAAAAGGCCTTAGATTACTTTACTAAAAGAGACTACAGTGTAATCAGTGATTACTGGAACATGTTCTCTCCTGTTGATTTTGAGAAAAGCAATGAAGTTGCAGAATTTGCGATGGATCAGTTTGTAAAGGGGGAATATGATAAAGTAGAAATCGTATATAACGAGTTCAAAAATGTTGCTACTCAAATCTTAAGAGTGGAGCAATTTTTACCAGTATTGCCAGCAGAAAAAAGTGAAGACAACGG
>NZ_SMMD01000448.1 GCF_009711475.1 Fulvivirga aurantia | reverse complement strand
GGCCCGTGAAGTGCAGGTAAAAGTTCAATACTACATTTGTGTTGTAGGGATTAAGGAGGGCCATGCGGATTTCAAATACTACATAGTAGATGGCCCTTCCTTTTACATCTTACACGTTTTAAATCTTATTGATGGAAGAGCCAAAAAGACCTGTAGAACTAGTAGTAATATCTGACATACACCTCGGCACATATGGATGCCGGGCAGAAGACCTTCTCCGCTACCTAAAATCAATCAAACCCAAGAAAATTATACTTAACGGTGACATCATAGACATGTGGCAATTCAGCAAGCGCTACTGGCCTAAATCTCATATGTTAATAGTTAAGCACATTACCAGCCTACTTGCTAAGGGTACGGAGATAGTATATGTCACGGGCAATCATGATGAAATGCTGAGAAAATTTGTGGGCTTTAAGCTGGGATCATTTTCTATTGAAAACAAAGTGGTTTTAGAGCTTGACAATAAAAAAGCCTGGGTGTTTCATGGCGATGTATTTGACGTTACGATGCAATACTCTAAGTGGCTTGCCAAACTGGGGGCAGTCGGCTACGACACACTTATTCTCCTCAATACATTTGTAAATTTTCTGTTAAAGACTCTCGGTCGCGGTAAAATATCACTTTCTAAAAGAATAAAAGATAGTGTAAAATCAGCAGTAAAATTCATTAATGATTTTGAAAATATAGCAGCCGATATAGCCATAGATAATAACTACGATTATGTGGTGTGTGGCCACATTCATCACCCTCAAAAGAAAAAGATAGCCACTGATAAAGGAAAGGTCGTCTACCTCAACTCTGGCGATTGGATAGAAAATCTGACTTCATTGGAATACAATAATGGGTCATGGAGCATATACAATTTTGCGGATGATCTGGTGGCCCAATCTATTAAAGTGAATAAGAAGAATAACATCATCCTCAGCAATGATGAAATTTTCTCAGATATGGTGAGTGAGTTTTTAACCACCAGGGTAAAATCATAATGAAATAGAATATGAATATATTATACGCAATACAGGGGACGGGTAATGGGCATATGAGCCGTGCAGTCGAAGTAGGACCTATTTTAGAAAAGCATGGAAAGGTTGACTATATGGTGAGCGGGGCTCAGGTAGACATTAATCTTGATAAAGAAATTAAATACAAGTCTAAAGGTTTAGGTTTTTACTTTGGCAAAAAAGGAGGGGTCGATATTTCCCAAACTATATTAAAGAATGCTTCTAAACGGCTTTATAGAGAGATTAAGGATTTTCCGATAGAGAAATACGACCTCATCATCAATGACTTTGAGCCGGTTACAGCCTGGTCTGCAAAGATAAAACGTAAGCCATGTGTAGCACTTAGCCATCAAAGTGCTTTACTATCAAAAAAGTCTCCGAAGCCTACGCATAAAGATCCTTTTGGGAAGATGATTATCAACAAATATGCTCCGGCTACGAAGCATTATGGGTTTCATTTTTCATCTTTTGACAACAACATATTTACCCCTATAGTAAAAAAAGAGATCAGAAGTAAAGAGCCTAAAAACTTCGGTCACTACACAGTTTATTTGCCCGCTTATGACGATGAGGCATTGATTGGAGCACTACACGGAATAAACGTGAAATGGGAAGTTTTTTCTAAACACACAAAACGCTCTTACGACCATAAAAACATAAGCATACGCCCGATAAACAGTGCTGCTTTTGCAGAAAGCATAACTACAAGTGCGGGTGTACTATGTGGGGCAGGTTTCGAGACGCCTTCAGAGGCATTGTATCTGGGTAAGAAACTGATGGTCATTCCTATGAAAAATCAATACGAACAATATTGCAATGCGGCTGCGCTCGAACAAATGGGTATACCCGTGATCAACCGAATAAATGCAGCTGCTGTAACAGAGATCAATAAATGGGTGGAGCGAGGTGCTCCTTTACAAATCGACTACCCGGATGAGACGGAATCGATTATAGATACGATAATTGCTGAACAGCTAAACTAATGCCGCATAAAGTTTTACTAGTAGACGATGACAAGGACATTTTAGACTTGCTCAAATACAACCTCGAGAGAGAAGGTTATACTGTGATGGGCGAGCGAGATAGCCAGCAAGCCGTGGCAACCGCACATTCATTTCAGCCTGACCTGATCATACTAGATATCATGATGCCCAAAGTAAATGGTATTGAGGTGTGCAGTCAATTAAGAAACCTTGAGGAATTTAAGAGTACTTACATATTTTTCCTCACGGCAAAAAGCGAAAAGTATTTACAGTCAGAGGCTCTGGAGCAGGGAGGTGATGACTATATTGAGAAGATCACGGGTTTGCGAGCACTTACTCATAAGGTAAGCACCGTATTGAAGAAAAACCTGGTGATCAGGAAGTGTATTAAGCATATCGATATTGGGGATCTGCATGTAGACAGAACAAAGAACCTTGTTTACTATCGAGGCAAAGAGGTGGTTTTGCCAAAGCATGAGTTTGAACTACTCTATTTTATGGCTCAAAACCCAAGAAAGTCTATCCCACATGACAGTATTTTACACAACATCTGGGGGTCTGAAGTTTATCTTTTTGCAAAGTCAATTGATACGTATATAAACAATATCAAACAGAAAATAGGTGCTCCACTGATAGCCAAACAAGGCAATCGGTATAGGCTGGAGGGGTTTTAGAAACCTCGATCTAGCCTTCTATAGGCCATAAGCAAAGCTTTGGCTTCGTAATTCTCAGAGGTGGACGTTAGTTGATAATAAAGTTGCTGAGCCACCTCACTTACAGGTTTATTTTTATAATAATTATCTCGACAAAAATGAACGTATTTAAGCACTTTAAA
>NZ_SMMD01000025.1 GCF_009711475.1 Fulvivirga aurantia | reverse complement strand
TGCTACAGGTTGTACTGAAACTTTGGAAGTGACTGTGAACGACAACCTTACTACACCAGTCCCTATCACCAATGTGATAGATCAATCATTTTGTACGCCAGTAAATGGGGAGGTTAGTGCCGATGTAGGTGGTACAACCGCTGGATATAATTTCTTTTGGTTTGATGGCAACGTACCGACTCCAAATATAGCTGCCCCTGATTTCACAGGCGATACTTATAGTAACCTGGCTGCTGGTGATTATACACTGGTA
>NZ_SMMD01000605.1 GCF_009711475.1 Fulvivirga aurantia | reverse complement strand
TATGAGTAAAGGCAGTCATTCGATTGATTGTTCTTGATAATTCCTGATGCTAGATAATATCCTCCTAGGCTACAAGTATATTAAGCTTTGAATCTGTCAAAACATTGAACTGACCGCTGTGTTTTCTTCACAGGGGTTTTCTTTTAATAGTGCCTCTGTTACAATCAAATGGCTAACTTTGCAGCCCAACTTGCAGTTTATTGGAAACGAGAGAACTTTTACAACTATACAAGGCCGACAGCATCGTACAAACGATAGCTGAAGTCAATAAAGCTAACGAAGACAGGACTATACAAATCAAAGGCCTTTCCGGCAGTATAGATGCCTTGCTTGTCGCAGCTTTATATCAAATCAATCATCAAAATCACCTTATCGTCCTGCACGATAAGGAAGAGGCGGCTTACTTTCATAACGACCTTCAAAATTTATTAGGTAGTAAAGAAATTTTGTTTTTCCCTACTTCCTACAAAAGGCCCTATGAATTTGAAGAAACCGAAAACGCCAATGTATTAATGCGTGCGGAGATTCTAAACCGCGTTAACCATAAGGCGTCTTCCGGTGAGTTAATAGTGACCTACCCTGAAGCACTTACTGAAAAAGTAATTAACAAAAAGTCACTTACTAAAAATACATTTTCTGCTAAAGTTGGTGAGCAGGTTGATGTGCAGTTTTTAGCTGAGTTGTTGCAAAGTTATGATTTCGAAAAAGCAGATTTTGTCTATGAAGCTGGTCAGTTTGCTGTAAGAGGGGGAATAATCGATGTTTTTTCATATGCGCATGATTTACCTTACAGAATCGAATTGTTTGGAAACGAGATTGATAGCATAAGAACCTTTGATCCCAACTCCCAGCTTTCTGTTGATAGCGTAAAAGAAATCAACCTTATTCCTAATGTACAAACCAAGCTGATCCATGAAGATCGGCAAGGGTTTTTAGATTTTCTACCTAACAACACCAAAGTATGGTTTAAGGACTATCAACAGACCCTTGATGTAATAGATAAATACTTTGAGAAAGCGCAAGAAAGCTTTGATACGGTTTTAAAAGAAAGTGGTAACACCAAAATAGTGCTTAGCCCTGAGGATTTATTTGAAGTCTCTAAAACCTTTATCAAACAGGCCACTGATTTACAAAAAGTTGAGTTTGGTAACAGGTTTTATCTAAAAACGGATCACACATTTCAGTTTGATTCAGAGCCACAACCTTCATTTAACAAAAACTTTGAGCTACTGGTACAAAATGTGTCAGAAAATCGAGATAAGGATTTAGTAACACTTATCTCATCAGAGTCTCAAAAGCAACTTGAGCGATTGCATAGTATTTTCGAAGAAGTGGATCCTCACACGCGCTTTCAAGGCATAAATATTAGTTTGAGAGCTGGTTTTATAGATAAAACTTTAAAGATCGCTTGTTACACCGATCACCAACTTTTTGAGCGATTTCATAGATATAAAACCAAAGACAAGCACTCTAAGTCTAAAGCCCTTACTTTAAAAGAACTACGAACCCTGCAGCCAGGAGATTTTGTAACTCATATTGATTATGGAATAGGAAAATTTGCTGGGTTAGAAAAGCGAGAAGTAAACGGCCGGGAACAAGAAGCCATCAGGCTTATTTATAGAGATGACGACTTACTCTATGTAAGTATTCATTCTATTCATAAAATATCTAAATACACAGGCAAAGAAGGGACACCTCCTTCTATCAGTAAAATAGGTTCTCCTGAGTGGGAAAATAAGAAAAAGAGTGTTAAGAAAAAGGTGGCTGACATAGCCAAAGACCTTATTAACTTATACGCTAAAAGAAAACAAGCGCCTGGTTATGCTTTTACTAAAGATAGCTTTCTACAGGCGGAATTAGAATCTTCCTTCGTCTATGAAGACACACCAGATCAGGCTTCTGCCACAGAAGCTGTAAAAGAAGATATGGAACAGCAGCACCCTATGGACCGACTGGTTTGTGGTGATGTAGGTTTTGGAAAAACAGAAGTGGCTATTCGCGCTGCATTCAAAGCAGTAACTGACAATAAGCAGGTAGCTGTGCTCGTACCAACTACAATATTGGCTATGCAGCACTACCGTACATTTAAAGAGCGATTGTCAAATTTTCCTGTAGAAGTAGAATATATCAACCGTTTCAAAACCACCAAGCAAATACGAGATACACTCAAGAGAGTAAAAGAAGGAAAAACTGATATACTCATTGGAACTCACAGAATTGTGGGTAAGGATGTGGATTTTACAGATCTCGGTCTGATGATCATTGATGAAGAGCAAAAGTTTGGTGTAAAAGTAAAGGAAAAACTGAAAGAGCTGCGAGTAAATGTTGATGCGCTTACACTTACAGCTACACCTATTCCACGTACGCTGCATTTTTCTCTGATGGGTGCTCGAGATTTAAGCATAATCTCAACACCACCACCAAACAGACAGCCTGTTACTACAGAGTTGCATACTTTCAATGAAGAAATTATGCGAGACGCAATAAGTTTTGAGCTAAGGAGAGGTGGCCAGGTGTTCTTTGTACATAATCGTGTGAAAGACATAGATAGCATTGCCAATATAATTCTGAAGCTTGTGCCTGATGCACGCGTTGGTGTTGCACACGGCCAAATGGATGGTGCAGTACTGGAAAAGTCTATGTTAAAGTTTATTGAAGGGGAGTATGATGTGCTGGTTTCGACAAATATTATCGAATCTGGCCTCGATATACCAAATGCCAATACCATAATTATCAACTCTGCACACATGTTTGGTCTTTCCGACTTACACCAAATGCGCGGTAGAGTAGGTAGAAGTAATAAAAAGGCATTTTGTTATTTATTGACACCTCCAACCATTGGCCTCTCTTCTGACGCGAGAAAAAGACTTAGCACATTAGAAGAATTTTCCGATTTGGGTGATGGTTTTAAAGTCGCCATGCGGGATCTCGATATAAGAGGAGCTGGAAATCTTCTGGGGGCGGAGCAAAGTGGTTTTATTTCAGACCTCGGCTTTGATATGTACCACAAGATATTAGATGAAGCTGTACAAGAGCTAAAACAAACCGAATTTAAAGACCTTTTTGTCAAAGAACTCTCCGAAACTACTAAAGTACTCGTGCAGGATTGTAATGTAGAAACTGATCTAGAGGTACTGATCCCTGACGATTATGTAGGCAATATTTCAGAGAGATTAAATTTATATTCTAAGCTAGACAACCTTAAGACCGAAGAAAAACTCGAAAAGTTTACATCAAGTATGGTTGACAGGTTTGGCCCACTTCCAGACTCTGTGAAAGAATTAATAGAAACTGTAAGGTTACGCTGGTTAGCAGAAGAACTGGGCTTTGAAAAAGTCAGCCTTAAGAATGAAAAAATGAAATGCTATTTCGTATCATCCGATAATGAAGAGTATTTCAAATCGGAAATTTTTGGAAGTATTCTGGGCTACGTGCAGACCAGGCCCAAAAAATGCAGATTAAAGGATCTGAAGAATAAGCTATTACTTGTAGTCGATGAGGTACTTTCGGTAAATGAGGCCAAAAGTATCCTCAATCAAATACTGCAAAAAGAAACTCTAAACGCTTAGAACCTCTATATTGATTTGCTCAAGATAAGGCTCCAACATATCGCTGTCTAAAAAAGCATTTATGTTTTCAACTCTGCCCTCGTAAGGTACATAGCATACCTCTACAAAAAAGTCTCCCATATGATAGAGGTAAAACTTCTTGTCTAGCTCAATTCTATAGACAAGATAATCTGCAAAAACAGTGATGAAATCACATTGCTTGTTGAAAGGAAGTACTTGGAAGTCGTCTATTGCTATCATAATGCCAACGTTTAATTTCTTCAACTATTGGCAAAACCATACCAAATGGCAAAACAGCCTTTTTTGGGCATTTATAGCACAAAAACTTACATATGTAGTACATAAAAGAGAGACTGTATCCCAAAATGGGAACAGATTAGAAGCTCATGAGCTCTTTAAAGCGTTGTGTTTGTCTGCGAGACACATCTACTTCATGTCCGCCTTTCATGTATATTTTAATGCTTCCGCTAAACCAGGGCTCTATTCTTTCTACCCATTTGAGGTTTATCATTTGTTGGCGATTGGCTCTAAAAAAAGTTTTAGTATCTAAGCGGCTTTCCAGATAGTTGAGCGTACGCGGAATCATAGGCTTATTATCCTCAAAGTATAATTTGGTATAATTACCATCAACTTCAAACATTCTTACATTAGCCAGCTGCACAAACCAGCATTTGTCACCATCTTTAACAAAAACCTGATCTTCTTCCGTCATTTTATCTTCAGAAGACTGCGCTTTACTTTCTTGTTTTTCAGTAACCTTATTGATTGCACCGACTAACCTGTCCATTTGCACAGGTTTTTGAACATAATCAAGCGCATTATATTCAAAAGCTTTTAAGGCATACTCATCGTATGCTGTTGTAAATATTACATCAGGTATAAATTCTAGATCTTCCAGAAGCTCAAAGCCATTTTTACCCGGCATTTGTATATCTAAGAAAACAAGGTCAGGCTTATCTGCCTCGATTTTCTCTTTGGCCTCCAT
>NZ_SMMD01000704.1 GCF_009711475.1 Fulvivirga aurantia | reverse complement strand
TACATATCTGCAGAAACAAAAAAAGGCCACCTCTTACGAGATGGCCTTTGTTTGAGATTAAATTTACCTACTAGTTAACAGTTAAATCTTCTTTAGTAGAGATGGTCCCAAAGTTACCTGCTCTATCCTCTACTATATAATACACATCATAGTCTCCCTGTGCCACATTGATAGTTTTTGTAGACAATGAAGGAGAAACTGACATTGTCATATCACCGTCAAATTCTGTTGCTTTGGTTGGAGCATCCGCGCCATCAGCTAAGATTAAATAGTATCCTGTGCCAACTTCATCAGATGACATTGATATGCTTACTAATCCATTTCCTTGATCAACAGCATCTGCAAATGAAAGAGTTGGGTTGTCATTATCAATTGTAACGGCTGATGCATTTCTTACTAAACCCGGCTCATTACCTGCCAAATCGACTACGTTTTCTAAGGAAACGTTTAGTGTACCAGTACTATCACCGTTAACAGTATAATCAAATGTATAAACTAGTGGATCCTCAGTAGCAACTAATGTATCAGTTTCAGCTTCCACTCCTGCTCCCTCAAATGCTATTAATAATGTAGTATCAGTTGGGTTATCAGGCATAACTTCTTCAGAAAAAGTAGCTGTAACCTTTAATACAGTACTATCATTAGCGTACAAAGAAGAATATGATAAGTCCACTATAGGCGCGATATTATCAACTCGATATAGTTGAACAAATGCACTATCAACATTTATACTCCCAAAAGTTTCATTTGATGTAATATCTTGGAACAATGCTTCAGGTATACCGTTTCCGTTACCTGCTGTGTAGATAGCATAAGCTGAATCTGCGTCAACTTCCACCAACGGCCCCAGAGTACCAGATGTAAATGCTAGTTTACCAGGATAAAACCCTGAGGAATCCGTATTAACTTCAAAATCAGGTAATCCCGAAAGTGGTGTCGTAAAGTTGAAGAAAACCGTGTCTGAAACACCGTTTCTTAAAACACCTGTACCATTATATGATACAGTTACAGCTGGCTGAGTTTCAACATTAATTTTCAACTCACCACTTGCATCTCCCTTAGTTACAATAAGCGTATATTCACCGGCTGCATCGAATGTAACTGTAACATAAGCATCATTAGCAGCATTTTCTGAAATGGTAGCACCACTTCCAATTGACCAATCATAGTCATCTGCTTTGATGTTCATATTCAAGTAGTACTCCTTACTTTCTCCGACTTCTACCGATTTAGGTCCTGAAATCATGAGCGCATTGCCTGGCGTATAGTCAATAACATTACCCTCTTCTTCCTGGCATGAGCTCAAAGAGAATAACACTAAACCCGCTAAAGCAAACGCTTTCGTTAGGTATTTATTCATAATTAATTTCATATATAAATTTAATTTTTTTGTCAATTTTAGTTAACGTCCCACCACATGTTGGTTGTCATGTTATTGAAGCCAACAGCCTCAAAGCTTTCAGTATTTGCTTCTAACTCTACCGAAGGATAAAGAGCTCTAACTGGAATATCACCAATAACAGCGGCCTCAGGTAAAGTCAAATAAGTATCATCAAACTCAAGCCTTCTGCTTTCTGCCCAAGCCTCTAAACCTTGAGTATACAATGCCACCCACTTTTCATAAGCAATTGATGAAATACCAGCATATGGA
Organism: Fulvivirga aurantia; assembly: GCF_009711475.1. Taxonomy (GTDB): domain Bacteria; phylum Bacteroidota; class Bacteroidia; order Cytophagales; family Cyclobacteriaceae; genus Fulvivirga; species Fulvivirga aurantia. The sequence goes on along the minus strand of NZ_SMMD01000704.1, from coordinate 4,311 downwards.
TTTGCAGCTAAATAGCTAGCAGCATCAGCTGATGTTAATCCCCAGTCTAGCATAGACGCTTCTACTGCATTATTATAAGATGCCTCAGCACCAGAACCAGCTATATTTCTTTCTGCAGCCTCTGCTTTGAAGAATTCCACTTCAGCATATGTCATAAGTTTTGCAGGAGCTGTTGCCTCTCTTATATCATCAGCAGGACGTGAGCTTACTGATTTTAATTGAAATGACTCAGCATCTGTTAAACCATAAGGTAAACCAACAATGTTACCATTTGAGTTTGGTTTGGCAAATTCATCCAATCTAGGGTCGCCATTATCTTTAAGGCTCGTAACTAGAATTTCAGATACACAGAAGTCATCTCTTGTAATTGCATCCACATAAAAAGGGTTTGCAATTCTCTGATCAGCATTGAAGGTAAATAACGCATTTTCGTCATTAGAAGAGATTAACCCTAAGCTTGAGTTTAGTGCTTCCGTAACAGCAGCATTTCCTACACTGCTATTAGCATCAGACATTCTCATACCGATTTTTAACTTCAATGAGTTTGCGAACTTACCCCACAATTCCATATCACCACCATAAATGATGTCTCCTGATCCAAAACCAGCTTCGTCAGTATTAATTAAAGCTATTGCAGCATTTAATTCAGCTAAAAGGCCTGTATAAATAGCCTCTTGTGAATCGTAAGCAGGATTCGGAAACTCTTCAGGGTTAAATGCTTCAGAATAAGGTACATCTCCCCAGATATCTGTAACAATCTGAAGGGCCCAAACTCTAGTTATAGCAATTTGAGCTAACCTGTTTTTTCTAACAGCATCAGCTAATCCCTCATTATTCTCAGTGATAGCTTTTGCTTCTTCAAGGTCTATCAGACCACCAGCATAAAACGATTGCCAAGAAGCACTAAAGCCACTAGGCTGCTGATTGTAACGAGAATCTTCAGCATATTCATTTTGAGAGAAATGCTGAACCATTAACATTCCAAACTCAAAGTTCATTGCTCTACCCCACATCCTGTCAGCAAGAGCAAACTGAGCTTGAGTAAACAAGTTCTCAGCAGGAACTTCTGTAGGATTATTTGGGTCAGTATTTATTTCTTCAAAATCATCTGTACAAGCTGCTACAAAAAAGAGTAGCAACAGAGATGAAATTATCTTATTTATATTTTTCATTCGATATAGTTTTTAAAGTTTAAAACTAAGGTTGAAACCATATGATCTCGTAGTAGGAATTTGAGCATTCTCAAGTCCCTGGATATTACCTGTACCAGTAACAGCCTGAGGATCTAAGTAAGGAATCTCACTATAAAGTAATCCAAGGTTTCTACCCACAACAGCGATGTTAACATCTCTGAAAGGCAAGTTGCCTAATAGATTTTGTGGAAGATTATAACCTAATCTAACTTCTCTAAGCTTAATGAAGCTTGCATCATACACGTTAGGTGCAGCCACATTCCAAATTGTTTGATAGTAAACCTGAGGATTAACAGCTACATCATTAGCCTCCGTAGTATGACCAGTTACGTTACCATTTTCATCCTGAATAGCTTTAACACCTGAGATCATCATACCTTCTTCTCTGATATTTCCTTCAGCTGTTTTTGGAAGCATACCTGAGTAGGCAGCCCACTGTAGTGAGGTTGAGTGAATTACACCACCACTTTGGAAGTCGATTAAAGCACTCGCTGTAATTCCCTTATAGGTGAATGCATTTCTGATACCACCTGTAAAGTCAGCAACAGCAGAACCTAAGAACTTTCTATCTGATTCAACAGCTGGTATACCATTACTTTTTATGATAAGTTCACCATTTTCAGTTCTCTGGAAATCCTGACCAAATAAAGCCATATATGGCTCGCCTTGCTGAAGTCTCACATCAGCTGCCCATGTGGTTCCAAGAATAATATTGTTCACACCTGGAGCTAATTCAACAACTTCATTGTTATAAGTTGCAAAGTTTACATTTACATCCCAGGAGAAATCTCCTGATTGAATTGGTGTACCTCTAAGCGCTAATTCGATACCACTGTTTTTCATAGATCCAGCGTTTACAACTCTAGATGTATAACCAGTAGTTGCAGATGAAGCTACATTAAATATTTGCTCTTCAGTAGTACGGTCATAGTATGCTAATTCAAAACCAAGTCTGTTTTGAAGGAAGTTCATTTCTAAACCAACTTCAAACTCTTTAGTTAACTCATTAACCAGATTAGGGTTATTTCTTGCGTTTGGAACTGCATATCTCGGGCTATTTCCAAAGTTTGGAGCCTGAGGCGCATAAACATTACGTAGATTATATGGATCAGAATCACTACCTGCAAATCCATAACCCACTCTCAACTTACCAAATGAGAGTAAATCACTGCCTTGTAAAGCCGGAAGCTCTGTAAATACAAAACTTGTAGTTACTGCAGGGTAGAAATATGAGTTAGACCCTGTAGGTAAGGTAGAAGACCAGTCATTTCTCATTGTAAGGTCTACAAATACTGTAGAGTATAATCCAAATGAAGCCTGTGCAAAAACACTATGAATTTCTTTTTCAGCTACGGCAGTTTCCACTGTTGGGTTACCCAGACCATTGCTGATGTTAAAGAAACCATCAAGAGCAAGACCACCATTCGTATTGGCTGTGATTCTCTTTCTTTCTTGACTCATTAAGTTACCACCCACCATGGCGTTAATTGATAAGAAATCATTGATTTGCTTATCGAAAAGTAACTTGGCTTCATAGTTAGACTCAGTAAATGTTCTTGTAGTTTCTGAGTAGAAAGACTGATCTACGCCTCCGTTAGGAATACCTTCTCTTGATTTAAAAGTAAACCCATCAGTCATAGCTCTTGCAGAAAAGCTTAAACCATCCGTCAACTGATAGTTAGCTGCTATATTACCATAGAATCTATCTCTGGTGTCTTCTTGTAAAAACTCATTTCTTACCCAGTACGGGTTATCAAAGAAGTATGGTGCTGGATCCCAACCTGTAAATACATCATTTTTATCCGTTTCAACACCAGTTGCATTCCATGTATATTGTGTTCCATCTTGCCATTTGTAGTTCTGTAAACGCTCTACATCAATTTGCGTTTGCCACCACTGCGTAAAACCCTGCATCGGGTTGCTATTAGAATAACCTGTTGCATTTCTACCATTAGCTGCAGACTTCACTAAGTTACCACTACCTGATATTGTTAATTTATCAGTCAGGTTGTAAGATGCATTTATACTAAAAGTATTTCTTTCAAGATTAGAATTTGGCATTGTACCTGATTGATCAAGGTTTGTATAGCCAATTCTGAACGTACCATTTTCATTACCTCCGCTAAAAGCTACAGAGTTTTGGAGAGTTACACCAGTTTCAAAGAATTCTTCGTAACCATTAGCAGGAGCAACCCACGGTCTGGTTTCCCCATAGTTAGGAGACTGTGGATCCCATGAATCCCAATGTCTAACCATCATATTAGGATCATACTTTGGACCCCAAGAACCATCTTTAGAGTAAACCGGAGCATATTGAGTTTCTCCATTGAAAGTAAATTCATTGAAACCAGAAGGTGTAGAAACAGTAGCTCCACCACCATATCTCTGCTGATGCTCAATAAGGTTTTGAACTTTGTCAAATGTTACTCTTGAGTTGAACTCAATTCCAACACCTTTTGACTTTCTACCAGACTTAGTAGTAATTAAAATAACACCATTTGCACCTCTCGCTCCATAAAGAGCAGTTGCAGATGCTCCTTTCAATACAGACATAGACGCGATATCTTCTGGGTTAATGTCAGAAGCTGCATTACCATAGTCATAAGATCCTCCACCGAATCCTCGTAATTGAGAGGCAGAAGCATAGTTGTCATTGTTTATTGGCATTCCGTCAACGACAAACAACGGTTGGTTTTCACCAAGGAAAGAGCTTGAACCTCTAACTGTAATTCTTGAAGAACCACCGAGTGTACCACTTGTTCCTTGAATCTGAACACCAGCTACCTGACCCTGTAATGCATTTACTACATTTGGTTCAGACGCCTGTGCTAATTGCTCAGAATCAACTGACTGAACAGAATAACCAATTGCTTTTTTCTCGCGAGATACTCCTAATGCAGTCACCACAACCTCGTTCAATTGCTGAACATCTGAAGCCATAGCCACATCGATTACTGATTGCGAGCCGATTTGCACTTCCGTAGTTTCTAAGCCCACGAAAGAATACACTAAAACACCTCCATCTGAAGGTACATTCAAATTGTAATTACCTTCTACATCCGTAACGGTTCCAGTAGAGGTACCTTTCAAAATTACGTTAACACCAGGTAAAGTCGAT
>NZ_SMMD01000482.1 GCF_009711475.1 Fulvivirga aurantia | reverse complement strand
TTGTTGGTAAACCAAGTAAGTAACCAATCTTATTAGGTAATGACTTGAAATACCAAATATGTGCTACAGGGACAACAAGCTCGATATGACCCATTCTCTCTCTACGAACCTTCTTCTCCGTAACCTCAACACCACAACGGTCGCAGATAATACCCTTATAACGTATTCTCTTATATTTACCACAATGACACTCCCAGTCCTTTACCGGACCGAAAATTCTCTCACAAAACAAACCGCCCATTTCAGGCTTGTACGTTCTGTAGTTGATTGTTTCCGGCTGCGTAACCTCACCATGAGAACTCTCTAAAATAGACTCCGGTGACGCCAGGCTAATGGTAACCTTGGAGAAATCGTTGTTTAGTTTTTTATTTTTTCTGAACGACATAAGAATGATTTATTTGATGTCTATGAGCAGAGGTTTACGCCTCTGCTCATATAAAATTTTAATCTAAAGTAATTTCTAATGCAAGACCACGTAATTCGTGAACCAGAACATTGAATGATTCAGGAATGTTTGGCTTTCTCATGTTTTCACCTTTTACTATCGCTTCGTAAGCTTTAGCTCTTCCGATTACATCATCAGACTTAATCGTAAGAATTTCCTGAAGGACGTGTGAAGCACCAAATGCCTCAAGTGCCCAAACCTCCATCTCACCAAATCTCTGTCCACCAAATTGTGCTTTACCACCCAATGGCTGCTGAGTAATTAATGAGTAAGGTCCTATAGATCTAGCGTGCATCTTGTCATCAACCAAGTGACCAAGTTTCAGCATATAAGCGATACCTACTGTAACCGGCTGGTCAAATCTTTGACCTGTTAGACCGTCATATAAGTATGCTCTACCAAACTCTGGTAAGCCAGCTTCTTTAAGCTCAGCTGCCACCTCTTCCATGGAAGCACCATCAAAAATTGGTGTAGCGTATTTTCTACCCAACTCAAGGCCAGCCCAACCAAGTACTGTCTCATAAATCTGTCCAAGGTTCATCCTTGAAGGTACACCTAGAGGGTTAAGACAAATGTCAACCGGTGTTCCGTTTTCAAGGAATGGCATATCTTCTTCTCTCACGATTTTGGCTACAACACCTTTGTTACCGTGACGACCCGCCATCTTATCACCTACTTTCAGTTTTCTTTTCTTAGCTACATATACTTTAGCCAGTTGAACGATACCTGCCGGTAATTCATCTCCAACTTCGAGAGTAAATCTCTCTCTTTTGAAGTCTCCAGCGATCTCGTTACGCTTGATATTGTAGTGCTTCACAAGTCTCTGAACAAGTGTATTTGTTTTTTCGTCAGTAGTCCAATTGTCAAGGTTTACATCAGAAACAAGGTTCACTTCTTCAGGTACATTGTAAGTACTCTCATCCTTGTATATGTTCTTTTCAGGGAATAGATTTTGCTCAATATTTTTAGCAGAGAATTTTACTCCTTTGCTTATAAGCTCATCACCAAATTTGTGCTTAAGTCCCTGACTAGTTTTACCGCTTAACAACTTAGCAAGCTTATCGATCATTTCTGATCTCAAACCTAATAGTTGCTTACTGTACTTATTCTTAAGGATTTCAACTTCTTTCTTAGCCTTAGCTCTTAGATCTTTATCTTTTTTAGGCCTAGAGAATAGTTTTGTGTCGATAACCACACCTCTAAGTGAAGGAGGCGCTTTCATTGAAGCATCCTTAACATCACCGGCTTTATCTCCGAATATCGCTCTAAGAAGTTTTTCTTCAGGAGTTGGATCAGACTCACCTTTTGGTGTGATTTTACCAATAAGGATATCGCCTTCTTTAATTTCGGCTCCTACACGGATAATACCATTTTCGTCAAGATGCTTAACTGCTTCTTCACTTACGTTAGGAATTTCAGAAGTCAATTCTTCTTCACCTCTTTTGGTATCTCTTACTTCAAGTTCAAACTCCTCGATGTGGATTGATGTGTAAACATCATCTCTGACAACTTTTTCAGATATTACAATTGCATCCTCAAAGTTGTAACCCTGCCAAGGCATGTAAGCTACTCTTAGGTTTCTACCTAAAGCCAACTCACCTTTTTCAGTTGCGTAACCATCGCAAAGAGGTTGTCCTTTTTTAATTCTTTCTCCTTTCTTAACAATCGGAGTAAGGTTTATAGTCGTATCCTGGTTAGTTCTTCTAAACTTAATCAGGTCGTAAATCTTCTGATCTTCATCAAAGCTGATAAGTAGATCGTCTTCGTTCATATCATACTTAACCACAATTCGGTTAGCATCTACAAACTCAACAACTCCATCACCTTCTGCAAGTACCAAACCACGAGAGTCAAGTGCTACTCGACCTTCAAGACCTGTACCTACGATTGGAGCCTGAGGCTTTAATAATGGCACCGCCTGGCGCTGCATGTTTGATCCCATCAGAGCACGGTTTGCATCATCATGCTCTAAGAAAGGAATAAGTGATGCTGCAACAGATACAATCTGGTTAGGAGCAACATCCATGTATCTAATTTCCTTGGGCTCAACAACCGGGAAGTCACCTTCAAATCGAGCTTTTACTCTTTCATTGATGAAGTTACCATTATCCTTAAGTGGCGCGTTGGCCTGAGCAATGTTATGAGTATCTTCTTCTTCAGCTGTAAGGTACTTAACATCACCTGTCATATCTACTTTGCCTTTTTCTACTTCTCTGTAAGGAGTTTCGATAAAGCCCATGTGATTCACTTTAGCATGAACACATAATGAAGAAATAAGACCAATGTTAGGACCTTCAGGTGTTTCGATAGTACAAAGTCTACCGTAGTGTGTATAGTGAACATCTCGAACCTCGAAACCAGCTCTCTCTCTTGAAAGACCACCAGGACCCAGGGCAGACATCCTTCTCTTGTGAGTAATCTCAGCAAGAGGGTTTGTTTGGTCCATAAATTGTGATAGCTGGTTGGTACCGAAGAATGAATTGATCACAGAAGATAATGTACGCGCGTTGATCAAATCAACAGGCTTGAAATCTTCGTTATCTCTAACATTCATACGTTCTTTGATGGTTCTTGCCATTCTAGCAAGACCCACACCAAACTGCGTATATAATTGCTCCCCTACAGTTCTTACTCTTCTATTGCTCAAGTGGTCAATATCATCAACCACTGCTTTAGAGTTAATAAGACCGAT
>NZ_SMMD01000633.1 GCF_009711475.1 Fulvivirga aurantia | reverse complement strand
TTGTTTTACAACTTTTGAGACAGCCTCTTTAATTTTTAATTACCTCCGCTTTTTTTCTTTTTAAAGAGGTTCTTTACTTTATTTTTGGCGTCTTCTTCAAGCTTTTGTTTTAAATCAGCATCTTTCTTAGTGCTGTCTGCTTTTACCGAATCAGACTTTGGTTTACCTCCCAATAGTCCTCCTATTGCGTCTTTGGCCTGATCTTTAAGTAAATCATTAGCTACGTCCTTTACAGCTTCCTTGCCTTCTTCTTTCAGCTTTTTTTTCACAGCTTCTTTGGCCTGAGCCTTTTGTTCGCTCATCATCAACTTGGGTTGAGGGTCGGTAACAGTACCGCCAAGACCTATGGTAACAGGTATCGTTGATGAACCGGCATCAGAACCACCTGTGTAGCTGCTCACAAAACTATTAAACTGACTGCCAAGCTTTCCGGCAGGCACTTGCATTTGTACACCATAGCTTATGGTTCCATCGAGTGCAGTGGCGCCAGAAATAGTGGTTTTATAACTTCCTAAGTTTACATCGAATGGCTCCACCTGGAGTTTGCCATCTTTAATGCTTGCCTTCATTAATACATCCCGCATGGTCACTTTATCAGTATCGTTCAGATTTGTAAGAGACGCTATACCGTTTAATATTTTGGAGTTGCTCATAGTGGCCTGGGCAATTTCAAAAAGCCCCGCACCAGTTATTGTGCCTAGTTCAGGCATCATACTTTCATTTAGCAATCCATTTACACTAAAGTCAGTCGAAAAATCACCATCCACCAGATTGGCTATGGGCACGTATTGCTTCACTATTTCAAAGTTTTTAAAAGCAGATTGAATGGACAGTTTCTCAATATTCAATTTGAGATCGTACATGGGCTTTTTGATATCTTTTGCATTATAAGAGCCATTGACAGCAAACTGACCTTCGAGTAAATTGAACTTAAGATCACTTAAGTTGACAATACCGTTTCTTACTATAATATCACCCGTTGCATTTTTAAACTCCATATCCATCATTTTCGCACTTTTGATAGAAGAGCTTAATGTGAAATCGATATTTTCTGGCACCTGAATTACTCCATAACTTTCTTCTTCGCTGGCACTAACCGCATTGGGGTCTTCTTCCTCCGTCATAAACTCATTAAGGTCGAGTAAATTAGATTTCATCGTCATAGAACCTTTTAAAACCTCATTGTCACCGAAGATATAACCGATATAATTGCTTATAGAGCCCGTAATGTTCATGTCACTTTTCCCTACAACTCCGCTAAAGTTTTCGATACGCATCTCTTGAGGGTTAAATGAAGCTTTCGCTGAAGAGATTGAAACATCATAGGGCAATTCCTGATCTTTATAATTGAAATTATTTACTGTTACTGAACCACTTGTTGGTAGCTGGCTATATCGCTCTGCTTCGAGATCTGCCATATTACCTTTAGTCGCCAAGTCAGCTTTAATTTTACCGGCCAGTTCCATACCTTCTAAAGGAAACACCTTTGTTATTTTCTCCAGATCGATACCTCCATTGGCTTTTACATCCCAATTGTAATTTTCAAGGTTGGCAAACGTAACGTCAGCTTTGAATCTTTCTCCGTCCATAATCATGGTAAAATCGTTGATTACAGCGGTGAAGTCTTTCATCGTACCTGTCTTATCTGTGATTTTTGCATCAAAATGCAAATCCTCCATGGCATAAGGAAATTCGGATGTTTTTACATAACCTTCTTTTAAACTCATGGTAGCATCGATAGCAGGAAACTTATTAGCAATGCTATCATAAATACCAGACCCTTTGAAGTCTATATTAAAAAGACCCTTCATCGAGGTTCCCTCCATCGGAAACATTTGATTTAACTCTGCCAGGTTAAGCTTAGCCTGAATATCTGCTTCCATATCGTAGTTCTTCAGGTTTTTAACAAGTAATCGGGCATCTACAGGGTTTTGCCCAAATTGCATATGAAATTCTTTGAGGTCAATCAAGGTATTGTCAATATTACCATCCTGATTATCAACAAATAGATTGAGCTTAATATCATCGACAGCCGTAGGCAAATCGGGGTATTTAAACATGGCGTCATCTACCTGCATGGCCAAATTAAATGCTGGCATCGATAGGCTATCGTAGCGGCCTTTCACTGCCCCATTAAAGGTAAGAGAACCCGAGCTTTCTAATCCTTCAAAATCTTTGGTGTACATACCTGGTACGAGAGAAAGAAGGCTTTTAAATGTATTCTCTTTGGTGTCATAGGTAAGGTCCATATCCATACTACCATCTTCATTGAGCTTTAAAAAGCCATCGAAACCAAGCGCAAAATCATTTATTGTTGCCTGGTTTTCCTTAAAAGTATACTTGGTGTATTCTTCACTTATTGAAAGCGTTGCATCTGCCTTAAGTTGCTTGTTTGTAACATATTCTGTCCCATCAAATACAACTGTTACAGAATCAGCAGTGGTATTGGTTACAAGATCAAACACATCCTGAGTAAAATCACCACTTCCCGTGTGTTCTACATGCTTCAGTTCTAAAGAAAAAGGAATGGTAGCATCATCATAAATGATGTGACCGTTTGTTATGCGCCAATGATCGATACCTATATTAAATGCAGCCGCGGTGGTATCTGTAGCGTCTTGAGGCTGTGTATCATCTGCTATGGCGATATCATAATTAGCCGTACCATCTTCAAGTAATTTAATAAAAACCTGTGGTTCGTTTAGCTCTACTCCGCTTATCTGAATTTGATCACCAAACAGGCTAAATATGTCTACCTCAACTTCAAATTCTTTGACCGCGAACAGTAGTTGCCCATCAAATGGAGCCCTGTTAAATATTCCAAAGTTGTTGAGGTTTGCTGTGGCGTTAGGAAAATTCTTGAATAATGAAATACCAAAATCTTCAGTATCCCAAACTATATCAGCATTTACAGATTCTTCAAGCGACTTGTCAATAGCTGCCTTTATATCGTCTTTAAAAATAACGGGTACTATAGCTGCTGCAGCCAAAATGATAACCAGTAAACTACCGATTACGATCAATAATTTTTTCATACTGTTGGTTTTAGTTCTCTAAGGTGGTATAACAAATTTACTAAAGAATTGTATGAAATTTTAGGCAGCTATTGATCATCTATAAATCTTAACATTGAGATCTTCATAAGCCAGTTTAATCTGGTTTTCCTGCTTTTCAACAATCTTATAGTCCATGATAAAACCGTTGTCCTTTCTTTGAAGAGTGAGGGTTTGGTCATTGAGATACCACAAAAAATCAACGGTCTCAGCTTCATTAAAAAAGAAATGATCCGCTTCTTTTATAACTACAGTAGCCTGGTTGTTATCTGATAAATAAATTTCTCCCTGAGTTGTGTTGTTATTGAGCTGCCAGGTAATCGACCAGCGGTCTGATGTCATTTTACTGATGTCTCCCTGGTCTTCACAAGCCGAGGTTATAAAAAGCACTAAACAACTTAAAACTGTTACTTTCATATTTCAACTTCTCCTGCCACGTACAACGGCAGGAGAGCTAAAACATTGTTTTAAGTTTTTAAAAATACTTGATCATGGCATCAATAAGTTTTGCCACTTTATTGTTGTATGGCGGGTATACGGTTTTGGTCGGTGTAAGTCCTACTCGCTGTCTAAGCACGCCCTTTTCGTTAGAAAAAGACAGAAAGCCATATCGCCCATGCGATTTTCCTATGCCACTATTATTTACACCCCCAAACGGTAAATTGGTATGAGTAAATTGTAAAACACAATCATTGACACATGCCCCACCCGAAGAGGTGTTATTCAATATGGTATCTCTGTTTTGATTGCTTCTGCCAAAATAATAAAGTGCCAGCGGCTTAGGTTTGTTGTTTATAATATCGATTGCCTCATCGATAGTATCATACTCTACAACAGGTAAAATAGGCCCAAATATTTCATCATTTAACAGACCCGAATCATCAGGCACATTGCTCAGTATAGTTGGTGGTATAAAATTGCTTTCACTATCAGATTTACCACCCATTTCAACAGTTGCTCCCCCTTCTACAGCCTCCGCAATCATGTCGTTTAATCGCTGATAATGCTTTTCGTTTACAATCCTTGCATAGTCGCTTGATTCGTTAAAGCCTTTCAACTCATGGTCAAATTGTAGCTGAACAGCTGTTTTTAATAAAGGAATAAATTGGTCACTAAGTCCTTTTTTAATCAACAAATAATCTGGTGCGAGGCAGGTTTGTCCATTGTTCAGAAATTTTCCCCAGGCAATTTTCTCTGCAGCATCCTGAAGCTTTGCTGTTTCGTCAATTATTACTGGTGATTTGCCACCCAGCTCAAGCGTAACTGACGTCAGATGTTCTGCTGCAGCAGCCATCACCTTTTTGCCTACTGCTGGGCTTCCGGTAAAGAAAACATGATCAAATGGCTTTGCCAGTAAAGCTACTGCTGTTTCTGCGTCACCTTGAAATACAGCTACCTCATTTTCAGGAAACAACTCACCAACCATAGTTTCAATAAGTGCCGATGTGTTAGGAGTCAATTCGGAAGGTTTAAGCATGGCCGTGTTTCCTGCTGCCAAAGCTGAAATCAAAGGGCCAATGGTTAAATTAAAAGGATAATTCCAGGGGGCTAATATTAAACAGACGCCTTTAGGCTCATATTGAACGTAAGAAGTGGTGCCTAGTAATGTGAGTGGTGCATCAACTTTTTGTGGGCTTGCCCAATCTCTTAGGTGTTTGATGGCATGCTTGAGCTCATTTAACGCAGGAAATATCTCCGATACGTCAACTTCACTTTTAGGCTTACTAAAGTCAGAATTTACAGCATGTTGTATCGCCTCTCTGTTCTTCTCTATCCATATTTGAAGTTTTTTAAGGCGAAGCTTTCGCTCTTTCAATTTCTCATTTCGCAGCGCTAAAGCCCGCTTTTTTTGATTAGCAAAAACTTCATCTATACGTTTTTGATCAACTTCCGATTTCACTGTGTCA
>NZ_SMMD01000510.1 GCF_009711475.1 Fulvivirga aurantia | reverse complement strand
TTGTTTCGGTTCTTAATGACGATACATTCATAAGAATAATACTAGGAGATGCTTACGTAAATATGACACTTGAGAATATTGAAAAAGGTAATCCATTAGCTGTTTATGGCAAAATGGGTGAAGCTGACATGTTTTTTCAGATCACTTTAAATAATGTATTTGTTGCTTTTAGAGCATTTGCAGCTGGTCTTTTAGTATCTATTGGCACGGGCTATATTCTTTTTAGCAATGGACTTATGGTAGGGGCTTTCTTTACATTTTTAGCCAAAGAAGACAGCCTGTTAGACTCTCTGGGTGTAGTTATGCTTCATGGCACACTAGAGTTGTCTGCCATTGTAATTGCCGGAGCTGCAGGCTTTGTCATGGGCAACAGCATATTATTCCCCAAGACATATAGTCGATTAGAATCATTAAAAAAAGGTGCCAAAAAAGGTCTGAAGATCGTCATCGGACTTGTGCCCGTATTTATTATGGCAGGCTTTATTGAGTCATTCATTACCAGGTATACATTTATGCATTGGTCCATAAAAGTGTTGTTTATTGCACTTTCAGCCAGTTTTATCATTTATTATTACATCATCTACCCTATTAAATTAAACCGCAATGACAGCACAGTACATAGAGCTTCATAAAACACGAGACTTCGGTAAGAAGCTTAATGCCACCATTGAGTTTATCAAGCAAAACTTTAAACCTCTTTTCAAAAGCATGCTATATATAGCAGGGCCTTTCGTTACGCTTGGTAGTTTATTTTTCGTCCAGATTTATAGTGGCTTTATCAAAATGAGCATGAACCCACAAGCTATAAATGATCCTTTTGGAGATAATGTGGCTAGTATGATAATATTTTGTATTGCCGGGTTCGTATTCCTTATGATTGGTGGTACTGCGATTGTTGCTACCGTAAATGACTACATCATATTATATGAAGAAAAAAAAGGGCCTAACATAACCGTTTCTGAAGTCTGGGCTCGTGTGAAAAGCTCTTTCTGGAATGTATTAGGGACTATGGTTTTATACTTTTTGGTTTTTATGGCCATTTATATAGCACTTATAATACCCATTGTCCTTTTTGGCTCATTTTCAAGTGCCCTAGCCGCGATTTTTGTGATCGCTGCAGTCATAGCGATGATGTATATTTTAGTTGCCCTTACTTTAATTTTTATCGTTAGGGCCTACGAGAAGGTAGGGTTTGGAAAAGCGCTGAGTAGATGTTTTCAACTTATTAAAAGTAAGTGGTGGAGTACGTTTGGGCTTTTAGTTGTTACATCAATAATCCATAATGTAATTTCTGGCATTTTCTTTATCCCGTGGTACGGACAAATGATTTATGAAATGATGCATAACATCAATGGAGACCCGTTTCAGGAGCCTTCTCTGGTGATGCAGATTTTTAACAATGTGACCCTTCTACTCTACTTCATTAGTAGTTACATTCTATATTGTATACCGCTTATTGCGATTGCCTTTCAGTATTTCAACCTGGTAGAAATGAAAGAAGCCCGTGGTCTTATGTCTAAAATAGACTCTTTTGGAAGCGAGCAGATAAAACCCGAAGATGAAGAGCATTATTAGCCTGTTACTTTTTGTATTATTTGCTTCATTGGCTACAGCCAACGATTCTACTTCATTGAAAAATGATAACTCTCAGCTTGAGTTAAGAAAATTTGATGAGGAGAAAATAAAGCAGCATAAAGCTGATGAGGATTTTGATTATGGTTCAAAAGCTGAAGCCGAATTAACGCTTTGGCAACGATTCAAAATCTGGCTTAACAGAATGCTGATGAAGCTTTTTCAGTTTGGCACAGACACGCCTATCGGTAAAATAATACTCTATGTTATACTCGGGGCAGGAATTATTTATGCTATTTACAAGATAGCCACAATGCAATCTGTCAGGTTGTTTAACAAAACGAATGGCAATTCGCTAGACTATGAAGTATATCATGAAGACATCCATCAAATGGATTTTCAAAAGCTTATAGATGAAGCAATTCAAAATAAAAATTACCGACTGGCTATTCGGCTGACATACCTACTGGCACTTAAACATCTTTCTGATAAAAACTTGATTGATTGGCAACCAGGCAAAACCAATTACGATTACACTCACGAGTTAAACCGCCCAAATCTCAAACCTGGATTTAATGACTTAAGCTATTATTTTGATTATACATGGTATGGTGATTTTGAAGTGAATGAGCCTTTGTTTAACAAAGTAAATGGCCTGTTTACCCAATGGAAAAAGCAGCTTGAATCGTGAAAAAGGATGTAAAATATATAGCCATTTTAGTGGCTTGTGTGGTGTTCTATACTGTAATGGAAATCATCACTCCAAAGCCTATCAATTGGACGGTCACATTGGCTAGTCTCGATAAAAATCCTTTTGGTACATACCTGCTCGACCAAAGAATGGGTGACCTGTTTGAGAAAACCACAAAGTCTAATCTCACATTTTACGAACTCAAAGACTCAGTTTATCAAAACTATTTTATTCTCAGTCAACAATTTGGGCCATCTCAAGAAGATACCGATGCCTTATTAACCCATGTGGCCAATGGTAGTAATGTTTTAATTGCCTCTAATTATTATACTGGCCGCTTTGCCGATACACTTGACCTCAATACGGCTGATTATCTATTTCAAGGCAATATTTTCACCAACCTTGATCGGGGTGATACCGCTGCCCTTTCATTTACCAACCCTAAAATCGATGCCCAGGAGTTTTATTACCAGAGAGACAATGCTCAGAATTATTTCAGTGAGTTCGATTCTCTACAGAGCACCATACTGAGCCTAAACGATATTGAAAGAGCTACATTCATCAAAAGGCCATGGGGCGATGGCAACATTTACTTGTGCTCTACACCCCTCGCATTTACCAACAACTATCTCGTTTATGAAGATAATCATGAGTACATCAGCCATATGCTGTCATACCTACCTGCTGGCAATATCCACTGGACAGAATTTTATCAATTAGGAAGAATGGAGGCGAGAACTCCCTTGCGCTTTATTTTATCGCAGGAAAGCTTGAAATGGGCTTATTACATTTCTCTATTAACTCTCATTTTCTTTCTCTTTTTTGAGGCTAAAAGAAAACAACGGATTATCCCCATTATTAAGCCTTTGCAAAACGACACTTTAGATTTTATTGGTACGATCAGCAATTTATATTATCAAAACAAAGCACATAAATCGATTGCCACAAAAAAGATTAATTTCTTTTTAGACCAGTTGAGGCAGCACTATTTTATCACCATGCGAGAGGAGAATTCCGACTTTATAACTCACATAGCGCACAAAACAGGGAATGCAGAAGAAGACGTGAAGTCACTTTTCGATTTGATAAACACGATTAGAAAAAAAACAGAAATTGAAGCCTCAGAATTGACTGCACTCAACAAAAAACTAGAAGCATTTAAATTGAATTAGAAAACATGGAAAAC
>NZ_SMMD01000222.1 GCF_009711475.1 Fulvivirga aurantia | reverse complement strand
ATCAAAGTTCAACCCTAATAAGAATAGACTCAAAAACTTAAAAGGGAGCGCTGCTCCCTTTTTTTATGCTTTTTTCTTTCTAAGACTAACTGCAGTCCATAACCCTACTGCTGCTCCAAATAAGTGACTCTCCCATGAAACCATAGGATTTGATGGTAATACTCCGTAAAAAATACCACCATATAGCATGGTGACGATTACAGAAATTATAAGAGATCGTAGGTCTCTCTTAAAAAAACCATAGAATATCAAGAAACTAGCAAGTCCATAGACAAGGCCACTGGCTCCTATATGAAGACTAGGCCTGGCAAATATCCATACCAATATATTAGTTACGAAGTAGCATCTAAGAAATACTGCTGTGGCTATTTTGTTGTAATAAAAGAACAATACCACTCCCAAAAACATCAAAGGAATGGTATTAGAAACCAAGTGCAATAAATCACCATGTAATACAGGTGCTGTTACGATCCCTATAAGACCAAACATCGTGCGGGGGTAAATGCCAAAAACACCCAGATTTAAGAAAAAGGCTCCCTCGATTACAAATACGAGCCACATAAAAAATGTCAATCTTAATGGAGGTATTGAACTACCTACCAGTGTTCTTTGCCCTGCCGACATGTAGTTAATGGCTCGGAGCCTTAATCATTTCAAGGCCTATTAGTTTAGATTCCTCATAACCCACAGCCATATAGCCTAGTACTCCGCCTGAGGCTTCCGCTATTTTCTTAGCCATATCTTTGATACTTGCGTAAAACTCCTGAGCAAAGTGTGGATCAAGTTTTGGAAATATTTGATTGACTTTTTCAAGCTCACCTATAATAAGTGGGTTACGATCTGCAGCGTCTTTAGGATAGGCAGCAATCATAATTTTCATTTTATCTTCAAAATCCTGACCTGCCACACGATAGTATTCTATAAGATCTTCCCGAGCGCTTGTTTGTTTACTTTTAGAAAGACTCACTGCCTGTTTTATTTCAGATTTATCAATAGTACCATCTGCACCGGCAATTAAAATAGAAACA
>NZ_SMMD01000429.1 GCF_009711475.1 Fulvivirga aurantia | reverse complement strand
TTCATTGAGTTGCTCTTGAGTTATCTCAAGCTCTTCAAGGTTTTGTCTGAGTGTATGCTCTAAATGATCAAGGTCGGCATTATCATTACCTTCAGAACTTCCAGCTACACCAAATTGAGTGACAAGCTGTATTATTTTATAAGTTTCACCACTCTTGTTACTAATAGGTGTAAATGTACAGTTCAGGTTGATATCCGCTCCATCATTTTTTTCGAAATTAAAATTACCGGAAAGTGAATTTCCTGTCGATAGCTCGGTCCAAATATTACGCTCATCTTTGTATATAGAGGTAAAAGCGTTGCCTTGTAACTCTCCCGGAGAATAGCCCATAGCTTTTTCAAATACACTATTGGTGTTGGTGATGTTTCCTTCTATATCGTACTCGATAGTTCCTAGCGAGTTGTTTATAGCCGTAAGTTGAGCAGTTATTTCTATCTCTTTTCTAGCCATTTCTTCCTGAGTGGCAGACAGCTCCTCCATATTTTGCCTCATCTCCTCTTCCTGAGCCTGCATTTGCTCGGTTAGTTCCTGAGATTCTTCAAGAAGTCTTTTGGTTTGCTGGTTATTTCTTACGGTGGCAATAGTTGAAGCTATACTTTCGCCAAGTTTCTCTACAAATTCAATTTCATAGTCCTGGTATTCCTGGAAAGAAGCTAGCTCCAGTATGCCAAAAATATCTTCATTTACTTGTAAAGGCACAATTAAGATAGACTTTGGATTTGCTCCCCCTAAACCTGAAGTAATATTGATGTAGTCATTGGGTACTTCAAGTAGGTAAGTTGTCTTTCTTTCTAAAAATGTTTGCCCTACAAGGCCTTCTCCTAATCTGTAGCTGCGCTGGTCATATTTTTTGGTATTGAAGGCGTATAGCGAGACAAGCTCAAGATGCTTATTGATTTCATCTTCTTCGTTTAGAAGGTATAATCCCCCTTGATTAGAGTGTGTGTAGTCTACTAAGCTGGAGATGATCTTATCACATAGCTCTGTTACGTTATCGTTGGTCGACCGAAGGATGTCTACAAATTTTGTAAGACCCTCTGCAGACCATTTTCTTACCTTTTCCTCTTCTTCAACTTGTTTCATCTGAGCTCTCATGTTGAGAAGAGCGCCCTCTAAGCTGTTGGCATTTACATTTTCCTGATCTATGCCTTTAAATTCTTTGTCGATATTGCCATTGCCCACTTCTTTTACAAAGTCAGTCGCATTTCGAAGGTTCGTGGCTAGCTTATTTATTTTTTGTGCTATGAGGCTTATTTCGTTTTTCCATTCAAAATCTACGGAAGTATCAAAATGCCCCTGGCTAAGTTTCTCTGTCACGTCATTTAACTTGCCGACCGGTTGCAACACAGCTTTTTTGATAGCAAATAATACCAACCCGATGATGATCAGGTTTATGATGACAACAGCCAGCACTCCATAGTCGAATATAGACTCTGCGTTTTCTTGCTTTTGCTCAAGGCTTTGAATTACACTTTGGGTGCGATCTGAAAAATCTGATAAATTGTCTTCAACAAAGCTTTTTGCTTTAACAACTCTCGGATTATCTATGCTAATAATTTTACTTACAATTTCAGTTCTCGTGGTGTTGAGCGAGTCATTATTCGGTATTTCAACGACTTGTTGTACCGCTGTGTCTAATTTGTATGCTTCAAACCTGAGAATGTCAATATTAGTGTAAACAGAATCCCAAATAACAATAGCATTTGTCAGTAGCTCTTCTGCTTTTCCAGATACTGGCTCTGCATATTCATCATAGCCTTTCGGAATTCCCCCATCAGAAAGTGTATTAAGGCGATTATTTATTGAAGTAGCTCTCTGATGTAGTTCTTTCTTTGCCTGCTCATCTGTAGCATTTACTTTTTCCAGAGCTCCCGTAAAAGTCTTTATTTGTGTAGGAAGGTGCTGAGCTATTTCAACTTTAAAACGAGAGGCCTCAATACCAGACTTAAGTTTGTGAATAACGATAAAGTTAATAACAGCTAAAACCAGGAACATGCTAAACAGGATAATGAGCTGCTTTTTTATCGTAAGTTCTCTGAAGTCAAACTTCATGCGTTGAGTAGATTTTGTGGGATTTGTCTAATTTACAATTTCTTCAATAAAACAAAACTAGCCTTTAATTATAAACTACTAGCGTCAAAACTAAAAGGTAGCAAAATTTTACAAGATTGAGTTTTTATCCAGGAGTTTTTACCCGATCTCATGATAAATTCGATAGGTTGGTCTTGCTTATTTTCACTTTCCAGCATCACTTGTCTACAACTTCCGCAAGGTGTTACGGGTAGAAATTCAGATTCTTCGGCTCTTTTAGCAGCGACAGCTATTTGTAAAATCTTCTCATTGGGGTAATTAGAGCCAACATGAAATAAAGCTACTCGCTCTGCACAAAGTCCGGAAGGGTAAGCGGCATTTTCCTGATTGGATCCACGAACGATTTTTCCGCTGCCAAGTCGTACTGCAACTCCTACCTGAAAATTTGAATACGGTGAATAAGAACTTTTACATGCATCACGCGCATGTTGGAGTAATTCTATATCCTCCTGAGGAAGTTCCTTTTCACTTTGGTACTCTGTATAAGATTCGTTTTTTAAAGTCTTGGTGAGCATACTATATTAATTAGCTTCGCAATATAACACCTATGTGTGAAGCTAAAAATTTTTTAGTCTTA
>NZ_SMMD01000450.1 GCF_009711475.1 Fulvivirga aurantia | reverse complement strand
GTCTTGAGCTGGGTTAGGGTATACTGTTACCCTATCGAAATCAGGCGTAGATTGTTGTTTTAACTCAATAGTTTGTATAACTCCTTGTTCACCTGCTTCAACAGATTTGTGAAAAGTTTCTACTGAGCTTTTAGCCATTTGAGCGCTAGCCTGAGCTCCCATAACTGACAATTCACCTTGGTATTCTACTCCCTCTTCATTATGTGTGCAATTATAAAGTTTCAAATAATAATAGTAAACGTCATTATCTACCAAGTTTCCTTTTTTATCATGACCATCCCATGAAATATCACCTCCTATCAAGCCGAGTGGGCTGTTTCCATTCTCCTCATGTTTCACATCTCCGTTTCTATCAATAATCAGAAGCTCATATTTATAAGCTTTAATCGGGCCAGTTGACTTAGATGCATCTACAATATCCCATGTGTCATTAGCTCCATCACCGTTGGGTGAAAAAAAGTTAGGGATAAATACATCGAAATTGCCATTATTTATAATGCACACATCAACAATATTGCCACCTCCTGGTAAGCAATCACAGCCGCCAATAGTTGCATGAAATTCTGAACCATTTTTCGCGGAAAAACCGGGATTAAGCTTAATAGTTTTACCAGCTTTGAAGATTACATCGTCACCATCAATAATGTCTACTTCACCGTTGGTTTCAATTTTATGAGTGGTGTTAGTGAATTTTGGCACCTCAGAGCCTTGGTCTATAATAAAATTGTCAGTACAACAGGACATTTTAGTTCCACTGATACTAAACTTACCAAAATCTCTATACTGCCAGTCACCATCTCCATCGTAGAGTGAAAACCAGATTTGGCTATAGTTTTTGTCAGGAATAAAGATAATGTCTATATACTGCCACCCATTACTCACGTAATTTTCTTTAAACCAAATTTCCTGGCGATCAACATCAGGAAATTTAAAATCATCACCATACTCCATATAACCTTTCCTTTCAACCAAATCATTAGTGAGAGCTATGAAAGTTCTGTCAACTGTGAACAGTTCACCATAATAAACACGTATGTAGGCTTGCAGGTGATAGGTATTGCCTTGATAAAAATTGTAATATTGAAATATACCTTCTCCACCATCTCCATCTCTCCCAAATTTATAGCCGCTAGCCATTAGTGCATATAGTTCAAACGGTTGCTCTTCTCCTGCAGCGACTATATCAGGTGTTCCATGAGATGGCCACCATGGACTAAGACCATTGGTTTCAGCATTCTCGAATTGAGCACTTCCAGCTCCAACAATACCCGTAAAGTTTTGAAATGAGCCATTTGAGAGTTCTTGACTATAAATATTATAACAATAAAACAATAAAATGAATAGAAATAAAGGTTTCATATATTATTTTTCTAGTTCTTTAATTCTTTTTTCTAATTTGATAATATGTAAGGTAAGCTCTTCAACTTTCTTGAGAAGTAGCATCTCCATCTCGCCAACTTTTATCCCTTCCTTTTCCATTTCTTTGGCAGATGGCACTTCGGGTAGGTGTTTATTTGCTTTTAGATAGTTTTCTAGATCAGATAGTTCTTGTAAGGGATAGTCTTCTTCGAATACATAGTCCGGACCCTCTACAGTAAGGTTAACCAACACTTCTTCGGCATGAATTGTACCTGCTACATCAAGTTCATGGGAGGGATTAGTAGTGCCAATTCCCATTTTTCCGCCACTACCAATAACTACATGGTCAGTTGTTCCATTTGGCTGAAAACGTATGCCGCCAACTGAACTTCTTAAGACTAATCCGTTGTATACTTTACTTCCAGTTGATAAAACACCTGAATTACTCCAAGAAGGTACAGCCGCATAGTTGGCGGAGGTAGAAACTAAAAGAGTTTCTTTTCCAGTTTCTCCATTGCTTAGAATGATGCCACTTCTGGAATAGGCTCCTTCATTGTTATTAGAAATTTTTATTGCAGTAGTTTTATCCTGTGCCTTATCAATTTGAAGCAACTGAGTTGGGCTCGGAGTCCCGATTCCTACAAAACCACCCGCTGTTATTCTTAATTTAGGAGTTGTTTCACCATTGGTAAGAAACTTTAAGTCATTTAAAGTTGAAATAAATCCGTCTTGACCCGATGTGGACACACCCATTTTTATTGTTCCACCAGCATCTCGTTCTAAACCTATATATGCATATGGGTTAGATTTAATTAAAAAGCTCCCATCCTTTATCTCTAACTTTTCATTAGGGTCTATTGTACCTATTCCAACATTACCTGTGTTCTCTATTCTGTTAGTGGGGGTTTGTGCAAATGATAATTGAATTACAAAAAGAAAAACAATGAAGGGTATTATGAATTTACTCATGATCTGATATTTTGGATTTTACTATTATTAGCTCTTTTTTTAAACTGTTAATCTCGTTTACTAATGATTGTTGTTTTTTGTCTTGATCAAGGATATATAAAGTCAACTCCTCTACCTTTTTTAGTAAGAGCATTTCCATTTCCCCTAGATTGATACCTTCACTTTCCATTTGCTTTGCAGAAGGCACTTCTGGCAGGTGTTTATTTACTTTAAGGTATTGCTCTAATTCCGATAGGTCTTGTAATGGATAGTCTTCTTCGAATACATAGTCTGGGCCAGTCCCTGGTAATAATTTAACTACGACTTCTTCAGTTTTAATATTACCTAATACAGTTAATCCATTTTGATTGAGAGACATTCTCGAAGAGGCGCCATTATCAGCATTGTCATTTATATACCATCTATAAATGTTGTATGATTTAAAATAGAAAGTCTCCGCTTCTACACCAAGTCCGTACATTCCGGGCAAATCAAATCGATTACCATACAGCGATAAAATATCTCCCAATGT
>NZ_SMMD01000491.1 GCF_009711475.1 Fulvivirga aurantia | reverse complement strand
ACAAATTATGTTTAAAATCTTACGAATCATGATTTGTGCGACCTTTTTGATTGGTGTTAGTACCAACTTTGTGGTTGCACAAGGCGTTACGACATCGGGCATAAATGGTAAAATCACTGACGCAAATGGTGATCCCTTACCTGGTGCAACGATTATTGCAGTACATCAACCCACGGGATCACAATATGGTAACCTATCGGGTGCAGATGGTTTCTTCAGAATACCCAATATGAAAGTTGGGGGGCCATATAAAATCACAGTTAATTTTATTGGTTACCAAACCTATGAGGTAAATGATATTCGGTTAGCGCTAGGTCAAAAGCTGTTTCTGGATATACCGATGGATGAAGCTAGTACTCAACTTCAGGAGGTAATTATTTCAGCCAGTACGACTGATGTATTTGATGGCAACCGAACAGGTGCTGAAACTGCCTTAAACACGGATGACATCAATTCTGCACCTACTGTAGGAAGGTCGCTGGGAGATTTTGCCAGATTTAATCCACAAACAATCATCAATGAGGGGGGTGATGGTCTTGAAATTTCTATTGGTGGTATGAACAATCGATACAATGCCATTTATATAGATGGAGCTGTAAATAACGATGTATTTGGTTTGGCAGCCAGTGGTACTAATGGAGGTCAAACTGGTGTTTCTCCAATATCGCTTGATGCAATAGATCAATTTACTGTGTCAGTAGCTCCTTTTGATGTGCGTCAATCTGGTTTTGCCGGAGGTAGTATAAATGCCGTAACCCGAAGTGGTACAAACGAATTTGAAGGATCCGTTTACTATTTCTTTAGAAATCAGGATCTGGCAGGAAAGACCCCTTTTGAAGATGAGCAGGAAGATGATATCGAAAGAGAAAAGCTTGCTGATTTTACCGCAAAAACCTACGGTATACGTCTAGGTGGGCCCATAGTGAAAGACAAGGTGTTCTTTTTTGTAAATGCTGAATTACAAAGAGACGAAACTCCGCAACCCTTTAATTTTGATAATTATAATGGTAATGCCACCCAGGCAGATATCGATAATTTAATTAGCTTTCTAGGTTCTCAATACAATTATAACCCGGGATCTTACTTGAATAACACCGCGTTTTTAGAAAGCGATAAGGTGATAGCAAAGTTTGACGTAAATTTAAATCAGGATCATAAGCTTACAATCAGACATTCTTACACCAAAGCTGAAAATCTTGAGGCTAGAAGATCAACATCCTCGGGTCTACGGTTTTTAAATGGTTCTGAGTTCTTCGTTTCTAAGACCAACTCGAGTGCTATTGAGCTTAGATCTCTTTTTGGAGACAACATAAGCAACCACCTTACGGTTGGAACTACCTTTGTGAGAGACGATCGTGATCCATTTGGCGATCCGTTTCCTGCTGTATTTATTGATGATGAAGATGGAGGTATAACCTTCGGATCAGAAACGTTTTCTACCGCAAACCTGCTCGATCAGGATATTATCACTATCAATAATAATCTTGAAATATATAGAGGAAGGCATACTATACTTGTTGGAGCCAATGCAGAATTCTATTCTGTAAAAAACTTATTTATCCCTTTCAATTACGGAGATTATAATTACTCCCGTCAACGTGGAGTTAATTCTGTCGGACCGACTTTCTTAGACGACTTTTTGAATGAAAGACCCGCAAGTCTTTACCAATTTAGTTACGGACTTCAAAGCTCTGTAAATGGTGACGAGACAGAAGGCTCAGCAGCGGAGTTTGATGCCTCTCAGCTCGGGTTTTATATCCAGGATGAAATACAGGCCAACGATAAGTTGAAACTTACGGTGGGCTTACGGGCAGATATAAACTTTTTTAATGACACCCCTGCGAATCCTTTCTTCAACGACCAGGCTACTTTAGATCAGTTTCCTTACAACTTACGTGGAGCTAGAACAGGAGAGTTTATCGATCCGCAGGTTTCATGGTCGCCACGGGTTGGTTTTAATTATGATGTGCGTGGAGACAGAACCTTCCAGATGAGGGGTGGAGTTGGTTTATTTACCAGTCGAATTCCACTGGTTTGGCCTGGTGCAGCTTATAATAATACAGGCCTCAACACCGGGTTCGATTTTGAGAGAATTGATTTTACAACACCACCGGTGCTGGAGCCAGACATTAACAATCAGCCAAGAAATATTGGCGTGGGTGAATTGGAACCGAGCGGTAATATCGATTTGTTTGTAGATGACTTTAAAGTACCTCAGGTACTCAAGTTTAATCTTGCAGGAGATAAAGCTTTACCTGGCAATGTAATATTGACTTTAGAAGGTATTTACAGCAAATTCTTAAATAACGTCTATTATCGCAATATCAATGTAGATATTCCAACCGATAGAGCCACAGGTACGCCAGACAACAGATATATTAATTACGAAGATAGAATAGACGGTACTTATGGGAGAATATTGCTCGGTAGTAATACGAGCAAGGGTTATACATACAACCTCAGTGCTTCAGCCACCAAACCATTTGAATTCGGATTGAACGCTACGATATCTTATTCGTATGGTGATGCCTACACGATCTACGATGGTACCTCTTCTCAAAACTCCTCTCAGTGGCGTGGTTTACATGCCACCAATGGGCGTAATTATTGGGAGGAAGTACAGCGATCAGACTTTGCTCAGGGCCATAGAATTTTAGCAAATCTTAGTTATAAGAAAGAGTATTTAGGATTTGCAGCTACACAACTTTCCTTGGTTTACGAAGGGCAATCAGGCAACCCGTATAGTTATATCTATGGTGACGGAGACGATATAACCGGAGAAGATTCAAGAAATAGAGAGCTGGTTTATGTGCCTAGAAATGCAAATGAAGTTGTTTTTGGAGAATTTGATAATGCCAGAGGAGAAGTAGTGCTTGCCGATGATGCAACCGCTCAGGCACAATGGGAGGCACTTAATGCATTTATAGAAGATGATGATTACCTGAGCGATCGTAGGGGGAAATATACTGAAAGAAATGAGTCCAGAACCCCGTTTGAAAGTATTATCGATGTGAGGCTGCTTCAGGATTTTTATTTGGAAATGCCAAGTGGAAAACGAAATACGCTACAACTATCTGTAGATATATTCAACTTCACCAACCTACTCAATAAAAAATGGGGTAAACGATACAACTCGCAATCAGGCGGATATGAGTTGTTGCAGTTTGAAGGTTTTGCTCCTGGCTCAGATACTCCCGTGTTTTCATTCGATGAATTTGAGCAAAATGAAGCATTCTATGGAGACCTTGACGATTCTGGAG
>NZ_SMMD01000405.1 GCF_009711475.1 Fulvivirga aurantia | reverse complement strand
GTTGACTTACTTAGCGTAAGACACAGATCTCATTTCTCTTATAACAGTAACTTTGATTTGACCCGGGTACTGCATGTCTTTCTCTATTTTCTGAGAAATATCGAATGAAAGTTGCCCTGCACGATCGTCAGAAACATTTTCAGCATCTACCATAACACGCAATTCGCGTCCGGCCTGTATGGCGTAGCATTTATTCACTCCATCGAAACTTAAGCCAAGCTCTTCAAGCTCTTTCAATCGCTTGATGTAGCTTTCCATAACTTCTCTTCTGGCGCCAGGTCTGGCCCCTGAAATGGCGTCACAGGCCTGAATGATTGGTGAGATCAAATGAGTCATTTCTATCTCATCATGGTGAGCTCCGATTGCATTGCAAACCACCGGGTGCTCTTTGTATTTCTGAGCCAACTCCATACCAAGGATAGCGTGTGGCTTTTCAGGCTCCTCTGGCCACACTTTACCGATATCATGCAATAAGCCAGCGCGTTTGGCTTGTTTTGGATTAAGACCGAGCTCCGAAGCCATAGTGGCACAAAGGTTTGCTACCTCTCTCGAGTGCTGTAATAGGTTTTGACCGTAGGAAGATCTAAACCTCATGCGTCCTACCATCTTGATCAGTTCCGGGTGTAAACCATGAATACCTAAATCAATAACGGTGCGCTCACCAATCTCAACAATCTCTTCCTCGATATTTTTCTTGGTTTTAGAAACAATCTCCTCAATACGTGCAGGGTGAATTCTGCCGTCCTGGACTAGCCTGTGTAATGAAAGTCTTGCGATTTCTCTCCTTACCGGGTCGAAACCTGAAATGATAATCGCCTCTGGTGTATCGTCTACGATTATTTCGACACCTGTAGCAGCCTCAAGTGCTCTGATGTTTCTACCCTCTCGACCAATTACTTTACCTTTTATGTCGTCACTTTCAATGTTGAAGATAGACACGCAGTTTTCTATCGCATGCTCTGTAGCTGTACGCTGAATCGTTTCCAGAACGATCTTCTTAGCGTCTTTTGTGGCGGATAGTTTCGCCTCCTCAAGGATGTCTTTGATGTAAGAAGAAGCTTTTGTCTCAGCTTCGCTTTTTAAGGACTCGATCAGTTGTTCTCGAGCTTCATCGGCAGTGAGGTTTGATATTTTCTCAAGAATCGAAACCTTTTGCTGATTGAATTTATCGAGTTCTGCTTTTTTCTTATTTACTACCTCTAATTGTGCCGTAAGGTTGTCTCTTAGTTCTTTTACGTCAGCTTCTTGTCGTTTTACATTCTCAAACTCTTTAGAGAGGTGTGATTCTTTTTGCTTGAGCTTGTTCTCGTTGGTAATGATCTGATTTTTCTTTCGGGAAGCTTCTTCTTCAAACTCTGATTTTAGTTTTAAGAACTTTTCTTTAGCCTCAAGAATTTTATCTTTTTTAATATTTTCGGCAGTGATTTCTGCCTCTTTGATCATTCGTGCTGCTTTCTCTTCCAGCTCTTTTTCTTTTTGAGCATTACCTTTTGCGATCATCGATCGACCTATAAGTATACCAGCACCCAATGCAACTATTCCGATAATTGCAAAGTACATTATATCAATACCATCCATTACTTTTGGTTTAAAAAATGAGTGAGAGACTAGATGGTGGCGTAGGTTGGTTTAAAGGGGTTTCCTCAATCATCCATATAGCACTCTTCACATAATTTGATACAAAAAAGGCTGGCAAAAAGAGTTGAGGATAAATGAGGTCTAAAGTGCCTGATTTACGAGATGATTTAACTGATTGATTTTATCTAACACACTTTCATCGAGATCGCCTTTATTCTCTTCAGTTTCCATTTTATCTACAAGGCAATCAAACGCTACCATAGCTAACAGGTCTTGCTTATCATCGATGCCAAATCGCTCTCTGTAAGACCTTATCCTTTCATTAATATTTTTACCCGCGCGTCTAACTCGTTCTTCATCTTCTGGTTTCACCTTCATCGGGTACTCCCTATCCGCTATCTTTATTTTTATTGATAATTCGTCCATTCGGGAGGTTTATTATTTACTTAAGTGTGCTATGCACTTATCGATTTCCTTTATATAATCGTCAATCTTTCTCTTCAACTCAGAAGCGTTGCCGTCTTCTGTATCTATTTCGTTTACAATTTTACTAATTTTAATCTTATTTTGAAAGTTGCCAATTTGCTCATCTTTTTTGTTTAAAGATGCCTTTAAATCAGCATTTTCATTTTTCAAGACCTCCACTTCAGTAAGTAGAGATTTACGCTCTCCTATAAGTAAATTAATTTTTCTCTCTAAAGAAGCCAAACTACTTTTAAGAAGGTCCTGATTCATTTTATTTTCTAATTACAGCTCCGAGTTTATTCTCAAATGAAGACATTAACTTATTCATGGTTTTGTCAATAAGCTTGTCTGTAAGTGTTTTTTC
>NZ_SMMD01000571.1 GCF_009711475.1 Fulvivirga aurantia | reverse complement strand
TTGAAAAAAGTTATGTCTCTGGATGACGAAAACCGAACTTTATACCGCCCTGTAAGGCATAATGAGCTGGATGACGAAACTCTAATCAACGCAATCGATCTACTTAACCCTTCCTTTTTTTCTTTCTCTTTTTTATCACCTTCGGTTTGTAGATAGGGATGTAATAACCCAATGAAACGAACGCATTTTTAATACTATAATCATTATCTACGTATAAGTACTGATATTGCAATTCATTGTTGTTATATCGTGCATCGGTGTTTACCACATTAGGCAAACCATGTGAATATCTCACATCGAACAGCAAATAGCCATTTCCTAAAACATCTTTCATCTTCAGGCCGAACCCTCCAACAATACTGTAATTAAGACTTTCCCGTTGAGGGGTAAGGTCAATTGACGGACCGGAAACACTTCTATTTCCAACTTCAATATTAACACTATCCGTTCGCTCCACGTTGGCTTCTGCGCTTAGGAGATAACTCACAGCTCCTCCCACCTGCACATAATATTTAAGCTTGCTGCTACCAAAATTATACCTTACAAACAGTGGTAACTCACCCCACATTTGCTCTTCGGTATATAGTAAAGAAGAGAATTGAAGCTGTTTTTTGGTATACTCATACGTATTAGCAATAAGGTTTAGCTCAGTGGCAATTGAAAACTTCTTGCTTAGGGGAACATCCAATGTAAGCCCCACCTGATACCCAACTTTTGATCTGTAAGTGCCTGTAGAACTTGCAGTATTACTTAAACTGTAGTTTTTTTCTACATCTACAAATGTAGCATTGCCCCCGGCCTTTGCTCCTATGAGAAAAATAGGGTTAGTTCTGAATGAATTATATAAGTTGATAAACTCCGGTGGATCCACAACCGGGTTTATTTCGTACTCAGGCTCGAATTTTAAGAAATTAAGCATGGCATTTTCAGCAGCAGCACGTTCGTCATAATAGAGGTAAGAAAGAATCAATAGCTTGTAAGCCTCGACCATTTCTACATCATTAAAGCCATTTTTCAAACAATCTTCTAAGAGACCCGGCACCTCTTCAATTCGGCCCTGCTCATAAGATGATCTCGCACTATTGAGAGTTTTAGCACATGCATTTTCAGACTCCTGCCTTTGGGCTAACACATTATTGGTAAAAAGAAATAAAACGAACCCGAAACAGAGGGCTTTTAGTCGCATATTATTTGTCATCTGGTTATTAAATACTATTTACAGGTTATTTCATAAGGTATGTCTTCTGCCACGAACAACTCCCACTCATCTGTCGACATGTTTCTATTAAGCTGCTCGCACACCTTTGTTGCCATTTTTTGCGTGTTGGTTGGCCACAGTCTAATCAAGTAATCACGGCAACCAGCGAGTAGATCGGTGTCATCAGGGCTAAAAGCTATCGACCAAACCCAATCTTCATGATCTTTGAGCACAATAGGGGCATCAAATAGATTATCAACATTCCATATTCTCACGGTTTTGTCGAAACTTCCCGTTGCCAGTCGCTTATTATTATGGCTAAACTCGATGTTATTTACCCGGGCACTATGACCTGTAAGTGTGCTTAGCAGCCTATTTGACTTAAAGTCCCATACATGTACCTTGCCTTTTTCATCACCTGTAGCGAGATAGCGACCATTGTTGCTAAAAGCCACTGATATAAGTGCCGTTGCTCTGGAATCCTGAAAATAGGTACTGCTGCTATTATTGTCACCTAAGTCGATAACATTGAGCATACCATTTGATTTAGCGGCTGCCACAAACTTTCCATCAGGGCTGATGGCTATGGCATTAATCTTTTCATCACTCTCTGCAATAACTTCCTTTCTGTCGAAATCCTGATAGGTTATTCGCTTATCAGAGCCGGCATAGATGATCCCAAAATTATTATTAGCAAACTCCAAATACCAAACCTCTGCTACATCAATTGGCATTACACGTGGCTTCTTTTTCAGGTCGTTTAGGTCATAAATCTCTAAATAACCAAACTCACCACCACATGCTAAAAACCTATTGTCATTACTTACGGCAAGCGTTCTGTTAATTCTACCGGGCCTGTCAGATATCACTTCGTGAGAACTTTGTGGGTCATTACCATCCCATCTCAGTATTTTGCCATCACTACCGGCTGAGTAGATATATCTGGCATTTTTAGAAGTCACAATAGATCGTACATTTTGGGTGTGAGCAATTAAACTATTGTAATCAGGATGCTCCAGACTTTTTACGGCATAATATAAGCCATCATAAATATCCGGGTCAAACGGTCGACCTCCATTATCTCTATAAAAATCGAAAGCTTGCTTAGCAACCAAGCCTTTTTTGGCAGAATCTGTCAATTGCACCGACTTGATGGCCATTGATTTAGCGATAGAAAGCAACCTGAGCTGATAGGCTTTTTGCTCTTCAGTCATCGCTACTCTTCTGGCACTGTCTGCAATCACTGTCTGAATAATTGCATTTTGCCTTTCGGTTTCTGCTATCTGCCTTTGTTGTGTTGCTATCTGCTCATTTTTAACGGCTCGTTCTTTTTCAGTTTCAGCAATTTGCTTTTGCTGAATAGCTTCCTGCTCGTTGAGTTTAGCAATTTGTGCCTGCTGTTCGGCAGTCTCTTTTTGCTTGGCGGCTTCTGCTCGCTGAATGTCTGCTTCTCTTCTTTGTCTTTCTGCGTATAATAAAAACAAGAGAGCTACTACGATACCCAAGCCTAACACAACTGCGGTAATACGGGCCGCTACAAGTCTTCTCTTCTGAAGCTTTTCTCTTATTATTTGCTCTCTTTCATACTCTTTCTGGCTATACTCCAAAAACAGCATAGTGCGCTCATACGCTTTGTGATGGCGCAAACCCCATGCTAGAGAAGGCTTTTGCTCATCTCTCCAGCTTAATGCTATTTGCAAATCTGGTGGCCTCCATAAGCCGGCTTTTCCTTCCTGGTGCATCTCTGCCGCCTCAGCTAGTCGCAAGTACAGTTTTACTGATTCAGCCTCTTCTTCAACCCACTCATTAAGTTCTACCCATATTCTCATAAAGCTTTCATGAGAAATATCGATCATGGTGTTTTCTTGCAACTCACCATCTGCTGGTAGTAATAGCGTACGACCGGGTTTTCTAAAATGCTCAACCACCTCTCTGATCTCATCTTCAGGAGCGTTCACAATAGCTGCTATTTCACTTAGCTTAGTCGGTCGCCTTACACCTCTACCTTCTTCACCTTTTTCTGTTATGGTCTTAAATATGCGTTCACATATTTTCTTCTCTTCATCATTTAACTCCCTGTAGGCCTCCCTGGCGTGTTCAGAAAGTGCATTTTGCATTCTACCTACTGCCTCATAATCTGTAAGGCTTATAGGCTCACTGCCTACGCTATTGACTTGCCAATAGCTCCATGTACGCATGAGTGCATGCTGCATAATTGGTAATTGGTCGGAGCTATCACCGATATCATTTAAAATCTCCTGTACCAGCCTATCCTCGATTTGTGCGCCCATTACACTTATAGGCCCTACAATTGCACTTTGCTTTTCTTCTCTCGTCATCTGAGGAATCAAAAACTGGCTTTCATTAATTACCTCTGTGAGAGACGGGTATTGCGCACAATCACCGATAAAATCGGACCTAATCGTGGTGACTATGTAAATAGGAACCTCGGTCTGGTTAATAGCATGCACAACTAGCTTTACAAATGCATTTACTTCATCAGTATGTTGAGCTTCTGCATTATTTAAGGTGAACCTAAAGAGTTCTTCAAACTGATCTATGAACAGTAAGTAGTTCTTTTTTTCAGCCTCATATTTATTTTTTATAATCTTAACCAGACCATCTGTATACTCACTGAGGGTTGAGTAATTGACATTCCATTCTACATCATCGAGTTCTGGTTTGTCTTGTTGCCCCAAATAATACCCAGATAAAGCATTGGTGAGTGATTGGATGGGCGAATCACCAGGAGTCATTTCATAAATTTCCCAAGCACTGGCATCTTCGGTTTTGTAATCACCCATTAAAACAGGGAGGATACCGCAGCTCATAAAGGAAGATTTACCAACACCGGATGCGCCTACAATAGCTACGAATTTCCTGTTGATCAATTTATCAATTACCCGATCTACCTGGTTTTCTCTTCCAAAAAATAAATGGCTTTCTTCAAACCTAAAAGGCCTTAATCCGGGAAATGGATTTACACTTGTCGTA
>NZ_SMMD01000919.1 GCF_009711475.1 Fulvivirga aurantia | reverse complement strand
TTCACGAGGGGTTGTGCGGCATGAATTGTGTGTATGAGTAATTCTGTGTTTATGTTCAAATAGCACCGACCCAAGGCAAAGCACATTCTCTTCACAGCCTGGCCGAACTTGAGTGAGCCTGAAAAGCTACCAGAAGCTCAAGGAAGAACTACCGAAATAGGAGTAAGCTCTAAACACAGAAGAGCGGTCCTTCGCACGAACCGACCTGAACAGCACTTTAGCGCATGCGATCATTCATCACGTTGGCAAGCGTATCTAGTTCATAAATTTTCCTTTGAATAACTCTTCCATTGTTTTCATAAATGAATTCAGTTCGCTGAGTCATTACATCATCTTGAAAGGTTTCGGATACTTTGTTATTCAGTTCATCAAATTTAGATTGTATTATATGAAAACCATCCGATTCGGTGGCGAGAATAAATTTGATTTCATTACCTGATTCATCGTATTCAAAAACTGAAATGGAAGTTGTGTCCGAATCCACGACAGAAATACTTCGTTGAAGTCGGTTCGAACCATCGTATTCGTGAAAAGTGTATGTTGTATCAAAAGAAACATTCTGAGTGAGCTTCGATTTTAATTTATTTTCTTCGACTGTTATGGTTTTATGGTTAATACCCGAATCGTAATATTCAAATCGTTCAAATTGAATGGTATCAAACCCATTTGTTTTCATTTGTCCATTTACAACCTCTAACTGTGGAATTAGACCTAATGTGTTCGATTTGGTAAGAAGACCTTTTTCAAAATAGTATGAATACTTGCCTCTTAATGTACCATTCACTGAATCTATCTCATGTATTTTATTGCCGTTTATATCATATTGCATAACTCGATGTCGCCATTTCGTGGTGTCACCCATAAATAAATTAAACTTAATTTCTTCAATTAGGAGGGTGTCCTTGAAAGCTTGATAAATTATAGTAGTGTCGGTAACGAGCTCACCTCCTGTATCAAATGTTGAAATCAGAATTTTAGTTAGGTCACCTTGTTGTGGTATATATTGAATTGACTCAGTTCTGACTTGTTTCCATTTCGGCTTATTAGATTCAGAGTCATTATTTGATTTTGAGTTACATGAAACAATAGTCAAAAAGAAGAGAAGGAGAGTTATTTTATTCATTAGGTCTTGCTCTTGTATGCTTGCCAACGCTTGTTGGGCTCAGTTTTTATCCAGTTCGCTAGAAGTTCTTCTAGGTATTCCGTGTTCTCAAGTTTGTAGTATTGTTCATCTAGTTGATCAAGTTCGTCACCAAGTTCATCTGCTACGATGTTGGTCGCAATGTACTTTGAGAATTGATCTGGTGTTAGTTGTTCGCGGTTAACAATCTTAAGGGCTAGTTCCAATAAGTTAGCCGAATTTACAGCTCCAACTGTTCGCAGGACTCTCAGAGTTTCATAACCAAACATCCCATATGAGTTGTCGAAATATTGG
Organism: Fulvivirga aurantia; assembly: GCF_009711475.1. Taxonomy (GTDB): domain Bacteria; phylum Bacteroidota; class Bacteroidia; order Cytophagales; family Cyclobacteriaceae; genus Fulvivirga; species Fulvivirga aurantia. The sequence continues at coordinate 16,421 of NZ_SMMD01000919.1, read as the reverse complement.
ATGAAACCTCCGTTCATTACTTGTTGGTTGAGTACTCCAATTAGATACACTGCACGTTCGTTGGCATCCAATTCATCTACAGCATCACTCCATAGTTCGTGGTTCGTCCAGTCCGTTACAGTGTTCCTCAAATGCTCACCTGCAGAATCGTAGAGGTTGTCTATAAGCACGGTGTTTGATATGTTCTCTTGCGACATGCGAGTAATTGAGCCCAACAATCGGCTAAACTACACCGAGTGTTTGATATAACTTAAAATTCAATCCAAAAGTAAGAAATTGCAGCTAAAATTAAATCTTACAAAGGTTTTGTAAATCCGGTTGTACGCTTTACAAAGGCTTAAACTGCTCAAACGTCTCGTGGCAGCTGTCGCAGTGGTGTATAGAGCGGCAGGCTGTAGGGCCGAAAGGGGTTTTAAGTATGGTGTTGTCGCTGCCACAATTAGGGCATTCCACATGCTCAAGTATATCGATATCTACCTGTAGGTTGTGCTTTGGGGGAGGGGCGAGGCCAAAATCATGAAGTGCCTTTCTGCCTTTATCGGTGATCTTATTGGAGTTCCACGATTCTTTAAAGCTGATGTTTACTTCCACATTATCTACACCATGCTTGGTAAGTACGTCAACCACGTCCTGCTTCATGTAGTCCATGGCAGGGCAGCCCACAAATGTGGGAGTCATGTCAACAGTTACCTTATTATCAGTTATGTCAACATTGGTGATTACTCCTAAATCTATCAGAGAAATTACAGGTATCTCAGGATCTTTCACTTCATCCAGCCAATCAAGTACCTGCTCTTTATTTATTACTTCATTCAATTTTGCAAAGGCTTAATTCACTTATTAAAACAAATTAGCGATAGGTTAGTTCCTTGACGCTTCCTTCTAAAATCTAAAATTCCACTTCTTAAATCTAAAATCCCAAATCGTATTACCAGTCAGCGGTAGGGTCGATTTTGAAAACTTCTGACATTTCATCAAGTAACGGTTGGAGGTATTCAGTGTGTTCACCTTTTCTGCCACCTAATTTCGCTTCAGATACTTCTGGCATCTTTAAATCAGTCTGGCCTATTATTTCCTCAACACGAGCCATCCATTTTTCTTTCAGCGCTTCTTCCCCAGGAAAGATACCGTCAGCGATGATGTCGTTTTCGTAAGGAGATTGCTCAAACATGCCCAAAGCATAAGGAAAAAGCTCATTAAAACTGGTTTGTAGCCTACTTTTACTTTCTTCTGTTGCTGTACCTAATTGTTTTATCCATGTTTTGGCATGCATGGTGTGGTAGCGTAACTCGCCTTGTATTTTTTTTGCTAGCAGAGCAAGTGGCTCATAAGATGATTTCGTGAGCATATCAAATCTGATCGCCTCAGCGGTATCGTATAAGAAATGACGCATCAGGCTGAAGTCGTACTCTCCATTGGGTAGCTCCACCATCTGGCAGTTATGAAATTGCTCAGCATTGCGCATAAATGCTACCTGATCTGGCTCACCTTCGCCTATCTCATGCAGTATCTGGTAGATTGCATGGCTTTGGCCTACTTTATCCTGTGCCATAGAAGAAAAAGCGATATCTTCTTCCAGCAATGGGCCCATGCCTGTCCACTCAGAGTTTCTATGGCCTAATATCAACTGATCGTCAGCGATCTTATATAGTAATTCTTTTAGTGCTGTCTGGTTCATTATTTATGCTGTCTTATTTTAAACGCCTTTACCTTGTCTGCGGCTTTATATGCTATGGCATCTCTAAATTTCTTTTCCGGAAGCGTATTCCAAATCACCTTGTCTTCCTCTGATGAAAATAAAATATCATTAGTTTTTACTACCCATACATTATATATCGGTTTATCGCTATTGATAAACTCAGATTTAGCCATGACCAGTGCCTGCTCGGCACTCTGGGCTTCTATGCTACCAATATGCTCATGCTGCTTACCTCTTTTCATAAGGTGAAAAAACTCAAACTCCTGAGCCTCGCCTTGCGCATCGGCATTGTCGGCTACTTTTTCATATACATTTACCGTGTCTTCGGTATATTCAGTAACGAAAACATTGCGCGTATCTACTACAAAAAGACCGCTGCACATAAGTCTGCGACTAAATTGCTCTTTGGCAAAAATAAAAGCCATATCTCTGTTAGGGGCATGTACTGCGCCCTCATGCTTGTATTGCTTGCCTTCTTTGAGCTGTACAAAAACTTCAAATGTTCCGAACTGATCGAGTGGTGCCTTTGGTGATAACGAGGCGTTCTCATCAATATTCAGTCGTGATACTCTAGGGTCTAATGATTCCATGTATAAATTCTTGCGACTTTCTATTTGTTAAAAAAGCCTTAGCGTAAGCTAAGACCTTATATCAGGTAAAAATTGACACCTGCAAAGATGTCATTTTATTGATGGTTATGCAATCGAATGCATTAGATCATTTTTTTGCTATAAGAATAGCAGATGCACCTTTTGGCAGGCCAAAAAAAAGATCGCATTATTAAGTGCGATCCTTTCTTTTATATGATCTTGAAAATTGAGAAATATTAAGCTAATGGAGCGACATACTCTGTCTTCGGTGCAAGTAGGGCTTTTCTCACCCATGCGCCACGCTCTTCGGCAGTTCTTCTTACGGCAAGTCTCTCTTTGTTGCAAGGTCCGTCACCGTTAATTACACGCTTAAATTCTTCCCAATCCGGCTCGGTGTATTCCCAACGGCCGGTGTCTTCGTTTTTCTTCAAATTAGGATCTGGAATGGTTAAACCAAGCTCCCAGATTTTAGGCACGTACATGTCGAGGAATTGATTTCTGCAGTCATCATTACTCGCCATTTTTACTTTCCACTTCATCAACACTTCTGTATGTACAGAAACTTTATCTGGTGGTCCGAAAAAGTGCATCATTGGTCCCCACCACCTGTTAATGGCAGCCTGCATCATTTCTCTCTGCTTTTCAGAACCTGTAGCCATGTGTATCACACAATGGTGTCCATATTTTAGGTGGAAAGACTCTTCTGCACAAATTCTATCTAAAGCTCGGCAATAAGGGCCGTAGCTTCCGCGTGCATTGGCCAACTGGTTTACAATAGCGCCAGCATCTACCAACCAACTGATGAAGCATGAGTCTGCCCATGTAAAAGCAGGGTAATTAAATATGTTGGAGTATTTTGATTTACCGGTGATTAGGTCATCGATCATTGCTTCACGAGGTTTGCCCAAGGTTTCAGCCGCACTGTATAACAACTGTGCGTGACCTACCTCATCCTGAACTTTGGCCATAAGTGCCAACTTTCTTTTAAAGCCAGGTGCTCTGGTTATCCATGTACCCTCAGGTAAAGCTCCGATGATTTCACTGTGCGCATGCTGCTCTATCATTCTGATAAGTTGCTTGCGATACAGCTTAGGCATCCAATCACTAGGTTCGATTTTTTCTCCACGCTCGATGCGCGCTTCAAACTCAGCTAGTTTTTGAGGATCTTCGTTTTCAAGACCTTCAAATTTAGCTGACTCAAAAGTATTTCCTCCTCCGTACATATATCTTGATTTTTGTTATTCAAGTTTACAACAAAATGATCACTTATTTAGTTTTCAAGCCCTCAATCAACATATCGGCCAACTGATTTCCCAGCTCTATGGGGTTAATAATCCCTGAGGGATCGTACCAATTGGGCATCCAGTTTAATGATGAGAAAAGGGTCATCACGGCCAATTTAGTGTCTAATGGTCTGAACTCACCAGCGCTGATGCCGCCCTCTATAATTTTTTTAAACCGATTGATATAATTTATTCTCAGTAATAGAAATCTTTTTAAATGATCGGCACTTAGGTGTCGGTGCTCATTCATAAACACTGCTGATGCCGTAAGGTCTTTGGCCATCACTTCAATATGACCAAGAATTCCCTTTCTTAGCTTCTCGCTAAAGGAGATATCTGCTTCTTCTACACCACTGAGAGAGTCTCTAAAGAGCTCAGCCATCTCGAAACACAGGCTTTGTAGTATTTCTTCTTTCGATTTTATGTGAGAATATAAGCTGGCTGCTTCTATACCCAGGGCCTGGGCAAGATCGCGCATAGAGGTAGCCACGTAGCCTTTATCTTTAAAAAGCTCTGCGGCAGTTCTTATCACCTGCTCTTTTCTGCTTATGTTTTCTACACCCACCATCTTACAAAAATAATGATAATTGTTTTCGGATAAAGTAATTTCTTAGTTTTGACGTACCAATATATGCAATTCAAAAGTCCCGAAGATTTTCACAACAAGTTAGGCTTTATATTTCACGCCATGCTGGCAGTGCCTTTAGCCGTTTTTATTTACTTGTTTTTAGAAATTAAAAACAGAGCTTTCTCACCGGCTTTAGATACCGGTATCGATGATAAGGTAATCATTATTTTATTGGTGGCTATCAGCGTTGCAGATTTGGCGATTGGTTATTATTTGCATAAGCGTAACCTTAAAAACGCCAGGACAATAGATGATTTTCAAAAGAAATTAAAAGCCTATTTCACCAGTTCGTTGGTGTTTTGGTCATTTATTGAGGGGGGTAGTATTTTAATGATTGTGGGCCTTTACCTTACCACGTCTTCAGTATTTATAGTAGGCTATATGTTTCTATTGCTCGTCTTATCGCTAAATAGGCCTACCCCTCAAAAGTATGTGGGCGATTTGCAACTCAATGGCGAGGAGAGAGAAATTATCATTCACAAAAAGCCCTTCGACTCACAGGTCAACTAAAGATTAGTTGCTGTTTATTCTGATAGAAGCATCGTCAACCCGAATTTTCACTAAGGCCGACCCATCACCTAACTTGAGTTCGGTGTGATTATCGTCTTTCTTCATCATGGTAAAGTTGCCAGAGGTATAGAGCCTTGAGTCATCATGATCGATCAAAAAATTGCCACCGCCACTAAGTACACTCAATACAATATCGCCATCATCGGCCTTAAAATAATAAGAACCATCACTGGCCAAACTTGTCTCGATGACCATATCGCCATCATCCATGGTGGCATCAATTTCTGAAAAGGCAGCATTCTTAATATTTACCTCACCTTCATCCTGCCTTATTTTAATAGACCCGGAGCCTCCTCTCATAGAGATATCGGCATCATCCGCATTAAAATCAAAAGATGAACCACCACAGTTATTTAACTCCACATCTCCATCATCCAATTTTAGGGCAATAGACCCTTTGATATTATTAATCAGGTAATCATCATCATCCCCATTAATATCGAGACTAATGCCCAGAGGTACGTCAATATCTATGGTGTACTCTTCACGCACGTAGCCAGCTACACTAAAGTGTGACCCTTCTGATTTTTCATAGATATCCAGATTACCATTTTTCTGTTCTACTTCTATAGAAAAACTCTTGTCTCCCCAAGAGACGCCTTTTGTAGTGATCTTTCTGTAAACTTTCAGCGCTACATTACTTCGGTTGCTTCCTGTAATTTTTACATTGGCATCGTTGGTATTTAAGCTAAGTGTGCCATTGAGGTTTATTTCGTATTCCTTGTTAAGCTTATATTCATCCTGTGCTTGTAGCACAAATGGAAAAAGCAAAGCGATCATTGAGTAGGCCAAAGATTTCATAGTAGTGGAAGTTTGGTTTTAAGTTGGTGGAGTATATTGGTGATTTTTATTTCTACTGGTTGGGGCTCAAAACCTGATAAATCAGGGTAGGATATAGCATATGAGCTGGTACTAAAGATGATTAGTGCTGCAACTATAATTCCCAGAATAATGGTTATGGTTCGTTTGTCGAGATACCGAGGCATGTCGTTTATTTTACAATGTCTGTGCCATTGCTTTTTATCGTTATAAAACCCATATTTTTGCTTAAATGTGATCGATTATGGACTTTTTAACTGTCCGCATTAGAACACACATCACTAAGACTCACGATTTGAACAAATGGTTGCATCGGCACTTTTAAATAAATGATTTCAGTAATTATTCCTGCGCTTAACGAGTCATCCAACTTAAAAAAACTTCTTCCAATATTGATCCGAGAAGACGTAGTTGGGCAAATAATCGTGGTGGATGGTGGTAGTGAAGATGATACACAAAAAATAGCGCGTAAACATGATGTGGATTTTTACGAAAGTAAAATGGGGAGAGCGAGACAGATGAATTTTGGTGCCAAAAAGGCGAAACATGAAGTTTTACTTTTTCTACATGCCGATAGTAATGTATCTCAGGCCGATTTTGCACAAATACCTCGTGTATTAAAAACTTATGATGCCGGTAGTTTTTACTTATCATTTGATTATAAAAACAGGTTATTAGGCTTTTACTCTACTATGAGTAAGCTTAATTTTTCTGTTTTCACATATGGTGATCAGGGTTTATTTATAAAAAGGACGGTTTTTGAAAAACTTAATGGCTTTAGAGAAATCCCAATTATGGAGGATATTGATATGGTAAGGCGAATCAAAAGAAGAGGTTCTTTTGTGAAATTGAATACGCCAATAATATCTTCTTCGAGGCGATTTGTAAAGAATGGCGTGCTCAGACAGCAGTTTCTGAATGTTGCTTTGGTCAGCCTTTATTATATAGGTGTAAATACTAAATATTTGGCCAGGTTTTACCACTATAAATAGAACTTCCTTCCTTTACAAAATTCATTACACATTGATTATTCTATATTTGTGACCACATGAAGAAGGTGCTGATCATAACTTATTACTGGCCTCCAAGTGGCGGAAGTGGCGTACAACGCTGGCTTAAATTTGCTAAATACCTACCACAGTTTGGTTGGCAGCCATACGTATTCACACCAGAAAACCCATCCTTTGAAGTAAAAGATCAAAGCCTTGTAAATGATATACCCAAGGAGGTGGAGGTTTACAAACTGCCTATATGGGAGCCTTATGGTCTGATCAATAAATTTAAAGGTAAAGGCAATCAGCAGAGTGATCTGGTAAAGAAAAAGAAAAAGGGATTGTTGGCTAATGCCTTATTATGGATCAGAGGTAATCTTTTTATACCCGACCCACGCAGATTTTGGGTTAAACCGGCCGCAAAAGTGCTCGAAGATCTCATTTCCTCAAACGGCATCGATGTGATAGTCACCACCGGCCCGCCTCACAGCATGCACCTGATCGGTCTTAAATTAAAAAAGAAGTTAGATATAAAATGGGTGGCCGACTTCAGAGACCCTTGGACACAATGGGGTTTATTAGAAAGTTTTCACATGTCTAAGTTAGCCTGGAGCCGACATCAAAAGTTGGAGCAAAAGGTTCTGCAGCAAGCAGATGAAATCGTGACCGTAAGTAAGTTTTATGCTGAGGGGCTTAAAAAGCTGGCAGGTAAAGATATTGATGTGATTACCAATGGCTTTGACGATGAAGAATTTAAAAGCCAGGAAAAAACAGAACCGGAGAGCTTTATAATACGGCATATTGGTGTGGTTGATGAGCAGCGTAATCCGCGACCTGTGCTTTCTGCTATTAAAAGTCTTGCTCAAAAAGGTATTGATTGTCCGCTTGAGTTTGTCGGAAACGTAAACGAGGCTTTAAAGGAAGAGGTGAAGGCAGATGTTGAGCTTAAAAAACTGGTGAGCTTCAAGCCATATGTGCCACATAGTGAAGTTTTAAGGTTATACCGAGAGTCGGCTGTGCTTTTGAGTTTACCTATGAATGCTGCCAATTCCAAAGGAAATATACCGGGCAAAATCTTTGAATACCTGGCTGCACAGCGCCCTATATTATCGTTGGGAGATCTATCTGGTGATACAGCCCAAATCATCAACCAGACAGGGGCGGGGGTTGCAGTAGCTGAAAATGATATAACAGGGATTGAGAAAGCACTCCTCAAACTTCAGAATGAGTATGAGAGCGGAAATAAAAACGCTGATGCTGACATCAGTGATTTTACCAGAAGAAACCTTACAGAGAAATTAGTCAAGGTATTAGAGAGATCATGAATATTCCATTTCTAGAACTAAAAAGGCATCATCAAGACATTCAGAACGAGTTAAACGCAGTTACTCAAAAAGTAGTTGAGGAAGGATGGTATGTTGGTGGGCCCAGAGTGAAGCAATTTGAAGAAGAGTTTGCTGCTTATCTGGGTGCTCGGCACTGCATAAGCTGCGGCAATGGTACAGATGCCCTTGAATTGGTACTTGAAGCAATGGAAATTGGCCCGGGTGATGAAGTCATAATTCCTTCCTTTACCTGGGTGAGTAATGCAGAAGTCGTGATTAGAGTGGGAGCCAAGCCTGTTTTTGCAGACCTCCCGGCTCATGGATACAACATATCCGCAGAAATGATCGAGCCTCTGATCAACATAAATACAAAGGTGATTATGGCTGTACACCTGTATGGCGTCCCCTGTGACATGCCGGCCATCATGCATTTGGCTAAAAAACATGATATTAAAGTAATCGAAGACTGTGCACAGGCACATGGGGCTCACATAGAAGGACAGAAGGTAGGTACTTTTGGTAATGCCTCGGCTTTTAGCTTTTACCCAACCAAAAACCTTGGTGCATTGGGTGATGGAGGAGCTGTAGTTACAAATGACAATACTTTAAGCGACAAAATCCGCTTACTAGCAGATCATGGTCAACAGGTAAGAGATAAACATCTGACCGTTGGAAGGAATAGTCGATTAGACACATTACAAGCCGCTGTTTTGTCGCTCAAACTCAAACACCTGGACCAATGGAATGCAGAACGTGCACAACTTGCCAATCAGTATCTGGAAGGTTTAAAAGACTGTGATTTAATACTGCCTACATCTAATGAAAGTCGGGTTTTTCATCTATTTACAATTATGTCTAGCAGGAGGGATGCGCTTAAGGAACACTTAAGTGAAAAAGGCATAGCTACAGCCATTCATTACCCTAAGGCTATTCATCAAATTGAAGCCTATCATTCCAATGAGCATTTACCAAGTGCAGAAAAAGCAGCCAGCCAAATTCTTTCGATACCTCTTTTTCCAGGTCTTCGTAAGGAAGAGGTGAGTCGGCTCGTGGAGGAGGTTAGGCGTTTCTTATAAAAGAGGGTAGTTTTTTAATTACGCGTAAGGTTTTGTTTATAAGCGAGTAATCGCTACTGTCAGAGCCGGTATAATTATGGGTTGACTTAAAATCTTCGAGTGCTGCTTCATAATTGCCTTTAGCATCGATTAGCTCCCAGAATTTCTTAAAATCTTTATCTAGATTCTCAAGATGGAAAGTCATGGTTTTAGATTTATCTTTCAGGAAATCGCGAATGTTTGTATTCACATTTTCGGCATAATCAAGGCAGATGTTATACGGATCATCAATGTGGTGCTCCTGATTCTTTAAGATACCGTAAGCATAAGCTCTTACAATGCTAGTTTCTCTATTCCAGCGTTTTTTATAGCTGGCAGCTACTTTTTTCTCATCACGAAGAAGGTGAATATAAATAGCATTGTCACCATATTTTTCACCCAGCCTTCCCAAAAACCAGGAGAGTCTATTGTCTATCTCGATATGGTTATCAGCAAAGTTTAATCTCTCATCACCAAGAAGTTGGCATCTCGACTCATGAGCTGCGGTATAATTTTCGATATGACTACAAGCCCGCTCAAAACTTAAAGATCCCGTCCTGCCTGTGGTTAATACAAATACATTCATTTATTTTACCGCTTGATCAAGCTGCAAATAAAGGTAATTTTCTAATTAACTACTGTTTTATGCGTATAGGAATGATTTTAGATAAAACATTTCCGCCCGATTCCAGGGTAGAAAATGAGGCTATCAGTCTTATTGACGCAGGACATGAAGTATTTTTATTTTGCTTGCATTACGGAGAGGCAAGTGACGAAGAGGTCATTAATGGGATTCAGGTTAGGCGTTATAAGTCAAACAAATTAGAGTATAAACTGTCGGCACTTGCCTACACTATTTCAGCCTATCAAAAATTAATGGCTCCTAAAATCAGAGAATTTTTGATCAACCATGATATTGAAGTCATTCATGTGCATGATATGGCTATTGCTCAGGCGGCTTTTGATGTCAATAAAAAGCTAGGTTTACCCTTGGTTTTAGATTTGCATGAAAACCGACCCGAAATAATGAGGCATTATGGCCATGTAAAGAGTCTGAAGGGCAGGTTGCTCATCAGTCCCGATAAATGGGAGAAAAAACAAGAGGAGTTCGTTGGCCTGGCAGATAAAGTCGTGGTTGTAACTGAAGAAGCTAAGCTGGCTTCGTTAGAATATAAGAATAAAGCCTCAGAAGATATTATAGTTGTACCTAATACCATTCATCCGGAAATATACAACGAGTATCCAGTTGATCAGAAAATAGTTGATAGATTTCGTGACGAATTTATAATTCTGTACCTGGGAGATACCGGCCTCAGGAGAGGAACCGATACAGCTATAAAAGCGATGCCTAAAATTTTAAAGCATATCGATAATGCAAAGCTAGTATTAGTGGGTAATAACAATTCGGAAGATGAAGTATTACGATCTTTGATTACTGAATTGGGCTTGCAAGAAAGTGTAGTCATGGAAGGGTGGCAGGATGTTTCTCTCTTTCCTTCTTATGTAAAATCGGCATCGGTTTGTATTTCTCCATTGAAGCGTAATGCACACCATGATACTACTTTTGCTAATAAAATCTTTCAATACATGGCGGTTGGTAAACCTGTTGTGGTGAGCGACTCTACCGCTCAGGCCAATGTGATTAAACAAGAAAACTGTGGTTTAGTACATCAGGCCGATGATGAAGACGACTTGGCAGCTAAAATTATAGCAATTTATGATGATCCGGAGACAGCTGAAGAAATGGGTCGCAATGGCATGCAGGCTGTGGCAAATAAATGGAACTGGAACCTCACCAGTGCGCAATTAATCAACCTTTACGCTACTTTTTCAAAAGGCTAAAAAGCTTTTCTATCATGGTATTGATATCAAGAGAGAGCTTGGTATAGTAGACCAAGGGTATAAATAGTATGCTAAAAACTGCTGTCCGTACGATGGCATCTACAATGAAAAAGCCCATGACAGGTAATTGATTACTGATTAAAAAAGCTACAAATCCGATTAGTAGACCAATGAGCGATTTAAAACTAAATGGCTGCATTTTAAATCTCGACCATATAAAAATAAGTCTCAATAGATTATAAATAGTGATGGAGCCCAAAGTGGCTAAAGCTGCACCAATAGCCCCATACATAGGAATGAAAATCAGGTTAGAGGTAATTGTCAGAATGAGCAGAGAAAAAGAAAACAATGTTTCTACTTTATAATATTGTGAGTTAATCATGATAAAACCATTGATTCCCATAGCAGAATCAATTACCTGTGTAAGCCCCAACAATAGGAAGATTAAGTAGCTATCGCGAAATTCTTCCGGAAGCAGGTAGAGGATGTTGTTATAATTTAAGAGTATCAGTAAGAAAATACCGCCACTCAAAATCATTTGCGTAATGGATGATTTGGTGTATAGTGAGGCAATCGACTTTAAGTCATTATTTTTAAAAGATTCTGAAACTAATATTTGGGCTGTCCGGGCTATAGAACTTGCCGGCACCCTAATAACCATACCCATATATGCTGCAATCGCATAAAGGCCTACTATCTCCAGTCCTTCGAGGCTACCTAGCATGAGTATGTCTATTTTATTGATTAGAAAAGAGGAGAGGCCTGCTAAAAGAGTGAAAAAGTTAAAACTTCTGATCTGATTGATAAAGCCTTTGTCCTGTTCGTTAAATTGTAACGTGAGTCCGGGGTTATCGATTTTAATTATATATATGAGACTCACCAACGAAATGACGGCATATGAGCAAGCATATAATGCTATAAAAACCTCAAAAGAAAGGATGTCAAAACTGTAAACTATAATTAATGCCATCCAGATTAACCTTAGCACGACATTAGATAAGAATGTCGAAACCGAATTTTTGTATAATGCCCTTAAGTAGGAATCAAATAAATTGTAAAAAACGATAGCGGCACCAAATGGAAGTAGTAAGTAAAAATAGTCAGTAAACAGGGTCGAATTTTCAGTGTAGAAAGATTTGATTGGTGATTGAAAAATCGTGATGATACTCAAAACGATTAAGCTCCCTGCTCCACAAATTAGAGCTCCTAAAGAAAAAACTTTATTCTTAAGAACAGGGTAATATCTTATCACCATGCCCGGTGTGCCCAACTGTGCAAACTGACTAATTATAATTGCTACTGATAGCAGAATTCGTGTTAGACCAAACTGGTCGGGTTCCAATAATCTTGGAAAGAGGACAACCGTATTTACATAACCAAGAATTACGCCTATGTAGTAAATAAAAGTAAAACGGATGCTATGTTTTTTGACAACGCCCAATGTTATTGTCTCTTCTTAAATAAGGCCAGTAAATGACTTTTAGATTTGCCTGTAGTCATGATATTTAGAGTATCAAGCGCAAATGAAATGGGATGAAAACGATACTTCAATTCGTTTTTATGGATACAATGAATACAGAAATGATAATTGACACCCTGATTTTTAATCCAGTAATTAGGTATCCACGAGTCGGCAGGGGTTAGTTTATGTTTAAGTGAGGCCAGACTTTTATGGTAATTTCTCACATTTCCCCCAAACTCTTCTGTAGTAATTACCTCCCAGTTGGGATGAAGGCTTTTAACAGAATTGGTATCAAAGCTTCTTAGATGACCGTTTTTATGATAAAGTTTATGGCAGTTTTTACACTTCACAACCAGCTTGTGTAAAGGCTCCTTATTAGGGATGGTGATTAGAATGTATTTTTTTGACAACCTATCAAATTCGTTCATGGTGCGATTGAATAAATCGTCATCAAGATGCTCGATCATTTCACTGGAAAAGACCATATCAAAAGACTTGTCAGGCTTAGGTATGCTGTCACAAGACGATTTAAGTTTATTCGTTTCTACAAACTTTAACTTTGATTCGTTGATATCAACACCTAAAACATCGTAGTGCTTGCCTAATTCGTTGGTGATTAACCCATTACCACACCCGATGTCAATTACAGTATTTACATCTTCAGGTATTAATTTAAAAAGTTTATCGACCTTGTTTTTATTTCGAATGTCAGTAACTGACTCGTATGATCTGTTTTCGTAATCTACCATCGCCTGCAAAAATCACTTTTTTTACTGATTTTAGAAGAAAAGAACCTCTATTTTACTCTCCCCGGATTATCACTGATAAATGCCTTCCAGCTTTTAGATGACATGGTGATAGTGCCTTTCTGAAAATGATGGCAAACTGCCACCCCCAAAGCGTCTGTTGCATCAAGCATTTTAGGTGCTTCTTTAATATTTAATAAGCTGATCAGCATATTGGCAACTTGCTCTTTGCTGGCATTTCCATTACTGGTTACAGATTGTTTTACTTTCTTAGGCGCATACTCTGTAATCGGAATGTCGCGGGAAAGTGCCGCAGCCATAGCCACGCCCTGCGCCCTGCCTAATTTTAGCATAGACTGTACGTTTTTACCATAAAAAGGAGCTTCTAATGCTACCTCGTCTGGGTGATAGTCGTCAATTATACTCACTACGCGCTCAAAAATCTTCTTGAGCTTTATTTCATGATTTTTGTATTTACTCAAATGTATGACACCAAACTGCAATAAACTGATTTGCTGACCCTTAACCGATATGAGTCCATAACCCATTACACTTGTGCCAGGATCTAGCCCCAGAATTATAGTTTCGCTTTGCTGTTTTTTATCTATTTTGCCCACAATCTGCAATATAGACATATGGGCAGTCATAATAAAAAAACATATCGTTCGATTCTTTTCGTGACTAAACTTGGGGTGGTTATCGGGATTTTACTGTTTGTTTTTTTTAAGTTGAAAGATGAAGATAATTTCAACGAAAAGGTATTAGCAGCTTTTGAGGAAGCTTTCGAAAATAGTAATTACCTATACTTTATATCTGTCATTTTTCTCATGCCTTTTAATTGGTTGCTGGAAGCCAAGAAGTGGCAGGTTTTGGTTAGACCTATTACCAGATTACATATGATGGGTGCGCTTAAGGGAGTCCTGGCAGGTTTAAGTGTTGGTTTTATTACCCCCCATGGTATTGGTACTTATATCGGTAGAGTATTGCTAATCACTTCAGCTGAGCGATCAAAGTTGGTAGGGTCAGTACTGCTTGGCCGCCTATTACAAATGTCAGCTACATTAATCTTTGGTAGCCTTGGGGTCTATGTGCTGTTAGGGAGTTCTTTTTTGAGTATGTACCTGATTTTACTTAGCTCTCTATTAATCACAGGCATTGCTCTACTCAAATTAAAATTTAAGACAGGCTGGAAATGGCTTAACAAACTGATTTATTACATAGACATTATATCTACTTACAAAGTGAAGGATTTCCTTAATGTTTTTTCCTTATCAATAGTTAGATATCTGGTTTTTACACTTCAGTTTTTTCTGGTGTTATCGATGTTTGTAGAGCTTGATGCCCTAATTAAGCTTGCGGGGGTAACCTGGATTTTTCTGGCTAAATCAATTTTGCCTACTTTTAACTTTCTTAGTGATTTAGGCGTGAGAGAGGTGTCGGCAATCTATTACTTTGATAACTTTCAAGTGCCCCTTATTCCCGTTTTGGCTGCCAGCCTTTTGCTGTGGCTGATCAATATTTTACTGCCTACATTAATAGGCACACCTTTAGTTATGAAGCTCAAAGTCGATCGCTAAATGTCAGTTCTGTTAGCTATACTCCTTGCTTATTGTGGCTTTGTGATGTTATTGATCTATGGCTGGTTTAGCACCTCATCTCCCAACATCAAAGGAATTGAGCCAAAGCTATTTTACAGCATTATCATTCCATTTCGTAATGAAGCCGACAACCTAAAAGCATTGATTGCTTCTCTTGATCGATTAAACTTTCCGAAAGAAAATTATGAAGTTATTCTGGTTAATGATCACTCTACTGATACATGGCAGCATGTATTGAAAGACATAGACAGGCCTAATCTCAAATTGATAAATGCAACTGAAGGTGAAGGAAAGAAGGCTGCAATTAATACAGGCATTGATTTGGCTAAAGGTGAAGTCATCGTCACTACCGATGCTGATTGTAAGGTGCCATCTAGCTGGCTTCATATTTACAGCTATTACTTTGAAGTAAAAAATCTTGAAATGGTGTTTGGTGCTGTCGCATTTGCTAAACCACAATCATTTTTTCAAAAAATGCAACAGGTTGAGTTTGCCAGTCTCATAGGTAGCGGTGCTTCCACTCTTAGATTAGGACTACCAAGCATGTGTAATGGGGCTAATTTGGCTTTCACCAAAAAAGCTTTCAATCAAGTTGGTGGGTATAACGACAACCTGGATCAGCCCAGTGGTGACGATGAGTTTTTAATGCATAAAATCTATCGTCATTATAAAGGAAAAGTAGCGTTCTTAAAACAAGATAGTGCAGCTGTACTTACCACAGCACAACATACTTGGAAAGACTTTTACAACCAACGTAAGCGATGGGCCAGTAAGTGGAAGGCCTATAAAAGCATAAAAAACAGTTTATTGGCAGCAACAGTATTTGCGTTTAATGTTTCGATCATTTGGGCTTACATAAGTCTAATTGTCACTCCTCATGAGTTGATCATTGTCTTTTTATTTTTAAAGCTACTGGCCGAAGGGATATTTCTTAAATCGGTGATGAATACTTCTGGGCCAAAGTTTTCATTCCCGGCCTTTATTTTTCTTCAGATTACCTACCCGTTTTATGTTGTACTATTCGGTTTGACTGCTAACTTTGGTCACTACAATTGGAAGGGCAGAAAGCACAGGCTTTAATAATCCCAAATAAAATATTATATTGAATAAGCACGTCTGGAGGGTGATGAAGCGTGTAAAATTGATATGGAGACACTTTCTTTACAAAATAAATACAACATAAAAGAGCTGGAGCTTAATGCATTGCTTGAGATTACTCAGGCAATCAATAACAACCTCCCTGAAAGTTCTCTGTATAAAATTTATGACTTTACGCTCCGAGCAAATCTTAAAATTAAGAAGCTCGCACTTTATGTGCTAGATGAAGAGTGGGAGTGCAAAGTAAACTACGGCACCGACATGGACTGTTTTGCCACCTTGCTTGAGGATCAGTTTTTGGGTTATAAAGGGGTGACGAAAATTAATGGAGAGTCCGAAGCTTTCAATGAATTTGATTTCGTAATTCCCGTTACACATAAATCTTCATTGTTGTCACTGGTTTTTGTAGGCGATATTGAAGAGGAGGAGGAAGATGCCAAAAAGAGTAGTATGCGCTTTATTCAGGCGCTCAGTAATATTATAATTGTTGCTATTGAGAATAAAAAACTCGCCAGGCAACAGCTGGAGCAAGAAGCCTTGAGAAAGGAAATTGAAATTGCCAGTGATGTACAGCAGTTTCTGTTTCCGGAAAACCTACCCAACGGCCTGCGACTAAAAATAGAGGCCAGCTACTTACCACACGATAGGGTAGGAGGGGATTATTATGATTACATA
>NZ_SMMD01000611.1 GCF_009711475.1 Fulvivirga aurantia | reverse complement strand
GTCTTCAGCAAAACATTAAGCGCTAAGTCTTCACTCTCTCTCATTATTGTATAAAAACCAGCCGATGAGTAAGAAGCATTTAAAGAACAAAAAGACATTTTTTGGTCGCCCTGTATGGCGAAATAGCATTAAGACAATTAGGGTAGAACCTCTGCGATATTATAGTCCTGAAAACCTGGAGCAGGTTATGGAGGCTGTTCAAGAAGGTATAGATAAGGGGCTTACTGTAAGGGCCGTAGGCTCAGGTCACTCCTTTTCACCTGCACCCAAAGCTGAAGGAATTTTAATCGAAACAGACCATCTCGAAAAAATAGAGCCTTATAAGTTTACAAGTGAAGAAGGTTTTTTCGAAGTCGAGGGTGGGATTAAGCTAGAGCACCTCAACGAGTCACTTGATAAGCTGGGGTATTGCATTCCAACCATGGGTGGCATCGATCATCAGAGTGTAGCAGGAGCAATTTCTACTGGTACTCATGGTAGCTCAATGGAGTTTGGAGCTATGGCCAATATGGTTCACTCAATTGTATTGGTGACTCAGGATCTGGAAGATCATAATAAAGCCAAGGTATATCGAATAGAGCGAAGTGAAGGTTCTCACCTTACCAAAGACGCTACTTATGATGGGCCAGAATTGCTGCTAGATGATGATTTTTTTAATACAGCATTGGTGTGCTTTGGCTCGATGGGTATAATTTATTCCTATGTGCTCAAGGTTGAGAAAATGTACAAACTACTTGAGCGAAAAGAAGTATGCCACTGGGCTAAAGCCAAAGAAGGCTTGCGTGATGGATCGCTTTTAGAAAATCACAGAAGTATTTTTGTGCAGATAAATCCATATAAATACAAAGACACAAACCTGGCCCTGATTGTGTATCATGATTTGTATTCGAAAGATGATACAAGCGAGGCAGTACAGCAGGTAAAACATAAATTATGGGATAGAATTAAAAGGATGACTCGTTCATTTCAATTTGAGTTGGCTAGCATTGTGCCTTACTTTTTATGGTTTGTCATATGGCGAATAAATAAGTGGCCGGGATATATTCCAAAGTTTATACACAATGCAGTGAAGTCTCAAAAAGATGACGAATACATCAACAAAGGCTATAAGGTTATGTACCAGGGCCTGGATTATATCAAAGAAAGGGCTTACGACTGTGAGATTGCCATCCCGCTTGACAAAGAAGGTAAATACTTAGAAAAGATAGAGCTTTTGATGGCGTATCTGGAAGAGTTGCATAAAGAATATAAAATTCATATTACATCACCCATTGGTTTGAGGTTTGTGAAGGCATCAGAGATATTTCTAACTCCTGAAAACCGCCAGGACGTTTGCTATATTGACACGCCAATACTCAAACATATATATGGACGTAACACTCTTATTAGTCAGCTGCTTGTGTTTTTAGTCGCTCAGGGTGGGCGTCCACATTGGGGTAAGATCAACCATGCTATTGACGAAACATTTACGCGTAACTCATATCAGGATTTTGATCGTTTTCTCACTGTAGTGAAAAAGTTTAACCCGATTGGGGTATTCAGCAATAGTTTTACAAAAAGGGTGATTGGTTATTAAATTATGAATGCAAAAGAAATTACACACCAATGGTTTGACTCTTGGAACACTGGCACACTAGAAAATTTACCCCTTACAGAAAATTTTGAACATCACAGTCCGTACGGAATAATACGAGGCAAAGAGGAGTATCTCAAATTAGTAAACGCCAATCGAGATAAGTTTTTAGGAAATAAAATAGAAATCATCGATGAACTGTACAGTGAGGATAAAGCCGCTGTGCGTTACATAGTGTCAAAAGATGATTTCTCTATGGCGGTGAGTGAGTGGTTATATATAAAAAATGGACTCATCGATACGATACATGCCTATTACAACATAGAAGGTGAAATAAGCGAAGAGAGAAAGCTCAAAGACTTGTAGCAACTAAAAACCCGGGACTCGCCCGGGTTAGTTTTATGGTGTTGGTGAATTTCCGACTCACTTAAACTCAATATATAGGCTTAGTATATATTTTCAAAAGCTTTTCTAATTTTCTAACTGCTTGGAGAGTAACCACGAGAATACGTCATGTCCTTCTGAGCCATCGTATGTGCGTCCCCATGAAAAGTGTCCGACCCCTTCATAAATGGTCATTTTAATCTCTTTAGTATTCGTACAATTGTTCTGCAAATAACTGATAGGTACAGTCGTACCTTCTACAGGTACAGTTTCATCGCTATCCCCATGAAACGCCCAAATAGGGACCTGACCAAGGGCACAGCCGTTTGCATCAAGCGCTAAGTCCAGCTCACCTGCAATAGGCACAACAGCTGCTATTTGAGGCTCTTCATTCAGGTAGTAAGTGAGGTAATTACTGATGCCAACACCTCCACAGCTATTTCCTGTAAAGTAAATCCTACTTGAGTCTACCCTGTACTCTTCAAGAGCCCACAGTAAGAACTGTCGAAGAGGATCAGCTTCATGACACTCTAGTGCAGCGCTTACATGCTGAGGAGATAGCACTATAAAACTATCACCCGCTTCCTCACTTACTGGCCATTCATCACTACTTATATGTTTTGGTGGCCCGTGTCGCAAAATATTGTCTAGTACATTAGCTTCATTATCATCTTTATCACGCTCCCCGGCACCGTGTAAGTAGATCATAAGCGGATATTTAGTCTCTCCATTATACCCCTCAGGTAAATACTCCCAAAAGGCGTACGTATCATTATATTCGCCTTTTTTATATTTCGCTAATCTTTTGCTCGAGGGTCCTTCAGGTAAACCTATATCTTCATCGTTTGTGACGTAGCCCTTAGGTTGTGAGCAGGCCTGTTTAGTTGTGGTTGGGTCTCCTAATCCGTCACCATCACGATCTTTGTAGTAAGTTATAGGGTTAGGGCAGTCAGGCTGGTTATCATTGGTGTCTTCATCATTTAATACATAACCTTCAACCATCTCTTCGCATGTGCGTAAAGAAGATTCCGGATTGCCTTTTCCGTCACGGTCATTATCTTCATACCAGGTCACCTCAATGCAGTCGGACTCTTTTTCCTCCGAACAACAGGTGAGACCCGTTAGCGATAGCAAAAGAAAGTAAATATAATATTGTGGCATATGGTCGAATCTTTTATCAACACACTAATGCAAAAAGCGTGTAATTGTTTATTTATGGTTTTTAAAACCACGTTTTGCATCGATAACCTGCAGCTTAAAAGGGTAAATGGTTATCATTAAATCTGAGCAGACGAGCAAGATGTGGCTGTAAGTCAACATTGAGAGGGTATATTTTGCTACATTCGTTAGTTCATAATTACTTATATGAGTTTGTTACAAATTAAGGGTGTAAGTAAGACCTTCGATGGCGAGCGTTTAGCTCTAAAAGAAATTCAATTAGAGGTTGAGAAGCTTAAACGTGTAGGCATAGTTGGCGGTACTGGTTCAGGAAAATCGACTTTACTGAAGATCATCGCAGGTCTTGAGCAAGCTTCAAGTGGAGAGCTTTATTACAAGAAAGAAAAAATTCCGGGTCCAAATGATCAGTTAGTAGCTGGTCATAAAAAAATCAAATACCTATCTCAGTATTTTGAGTTACCCAAATTTATAACGGTCGAAGACTTCATTTATAGCCCGTATCGCATTTCTGAAGATGACGTGGAAAAGCTTTATAAAGCATGTCATATCAAACACCTGATTGATCAAGATACCAGGGAGCTTTCTGGAGGGGAAAGGCAACGCGTTTCGCTAGCTAAGTTACTTGTTGAAGATCCGGAAGTTTTATTGCTCGATGAACCGTTTTCTAACCTGGATATGAACCATCAGGCGACAATCAAAAATGTGATAGAAAATGTTGAGCGCGATTTAGGCACCACTATTATCATGGTTTCACATGATCCGTCAGACGTTCTGGCCTGGGCCGATCAAATACTGGTGATGTATGAGGGGGAAATTATACAAACAAGCGCTCCTTATGATGTATATAATTACCCGATTAATGAATATGTAGCCGGTCTTTTTGGTACTTATAACCTTATAGATAAGGCGTCATGGAAATTGCAAAATAAAAAGTTAACTCAAGTTAATGAAAAAGTAATTGTACGTCCTGAGATGTTTAAGCTGCATTTTAATGGTGAATCTATGAAGAAAGGCAAAGTGACTAAAGTTAACTACTATGGAAGTCATGAAGAGCTTGAGGTCAAAATTGGTGATCAATCAATCAAGGTAAGGAGTGGGGTTGGCGAGTATGCGGTGGGAGATGAGGTGAGTTTAGAGGTTTAAAATTAAATGAAACCAAATATACCCAATGTTGGGTATTGTCTCGAGAGCTAATTGGTGATAGGTTTGTATATGGTACGAAGATTCATGGAATGCGTACACGAAGAATTTCCATAATTGATGAGGCTATATTTAAAAAATTAAAGAGCCTATTTCAATCTTACCCGAATATGAAAGGTGAGATAATGGATTATCTTGACCAATTCATAAACGCTGTCCCATACCACTTGCATAGTAAAAAGCGTCATTTGATTACCAATCTGGTAATTTTCAGTCTCATTTCTATATTCGTTGCTTTTTTGAGCTGGTTTCTTTTTAG
>NZ_SMMD01000320.1 GCF_009711475.1 Fulvivirga aurantia | reverse complement strand
TCTTTAGCCTGAGCTGTAGTTCTGTCGTTATGATAGACAGTCACCAATTTATACTTGGTCAGAGCATATCTATATATTTTCGACTCTAGATATGACAGAGGCGGATAAATCACCCACTCCGATGAATCTGATGAAATACTATCCGCAGGTTGCGAGGCTTGCGATGGTAATTGTACTTCTCTAATAGCCAAAGAGTCTGCTGATAAACTGTATGAATAAACCATAGAGTCTATTATAAAATCGTATTGCTCCAATGATTGTGACTTGAGTTCAATAAATAATGAATCCTGTTGATCAGTTAATAACACTCTTTCTACATAAGGCTCATCATAATAAATAGTATCAATTCTGGTTTCGGTAAGGTCTGAGTCACTTTTCACACTGTCTTCCATATAATTCATTTGATAGACACCGATCTCAACTTTCAGGTTAGGTTGTTTTCTTAAAAAGTCTCCTAGTCTTCTTAATTCATAAATTGAAATATCTTCGGTTTCCACACCGGCTGGCTTGAAAGTGATTGGGAGTATATAACTTTTATTAGCAGTTAATGGCTCTAATTTGATGGTAAGTTTCTGCTTATCCCGTGCTCCTATCTCATTGAGATCATAGACTTTGGAGTAGTACATATATCCTTCTCCCCCGTCTACCGACAAATCATAACTGCCTCCTTCGTTTAACACTACGGCAAACTCACCTTTATTACCTACAGATTCGTTCCATAGTCGGTCTCTACTATCGATATTAAATATAGTAAGGCCGGCATTCAAGGGCTCCCCGTTTTCATCTGTAATTTTTCCTTGTATTCGCATAACGCTTTTAGGCTGAAACTCTTCAGGTATCAGTACCTCCACAAGTTCATGATCTCTCGGGCCTTGTATTGAGCGATACATATATCTGCCTTTTGCCGGAATGCTCACGAAATTATCGTCTTCAGGTGTATTAGCAAACTCAAACGGAACCGGGTCTGACCAGGTATTTTCTCCCGTACGTTTACTCATAAATAAGTCCAGACCTCCTTTACCTCCCATTTTATCAGAAGAAAAGATCAAGGTTTCACCATCTGCCAGTAGGCGCGGGGTTTGAGAGTTGCCTGTATTTATATTTGCAGGCAGCTCCACTGGCTCTGACCAGCCTCTATAACTCTGTTTGCTATAGTAAAGCTTACAATCTGAAGCTCCTCCGTAGGTTTTCATCTTTTCGCACCGCATAAAAAACAGATATTCGCCATCAGGTGATAGTGAAGGAGACCCTTCATTTGATTTTGAGTTTACCGGTAAGCCAAGGTTTTTAGGGGCTTCCCAGTCATTACCTCTTCGCTTACTACTCCAGATATCAAAACCGCCAAGCCCTGATTTAAGACTAGAAAACATCATGACATCGCCATCAAAACTTAAGCAATAACCTCCTCTAAAATTCAAAGTAGGCCGATTGATCAAGCGATTTACCAACTGCCCGTCATTCCAGGTAGAAACTGTTTTTTTTGTAGTCCAATTCATGGCATGGTGACCGTCATCGGTATAATCAGACAAATAAATAAGTGTTTTTCCATCGCCACTTATATAAGGTGCGTATAAATTGATGGAAGGACGATTGATGTTGGCAGGCAGTGTTTTAAGCTTCGTTTGAGCATAACTCATTTGCAGTGCCAAAACCAAAATTAACGAGGATAAAAGCAGATTTAAGCGCATTTCAATAGTTTAGGTTTATCTAAATATAATCATTCACACAAAAACTTTTCCAAA
>NZ_SMMD01000359.1 GCF_009711475.1 Fulvivirga aurantia | reverse complement strand
AAACATATTCTGAATATAAAAACCGTATATTCGCTTATGCAAATTATATTCATTTTCAATGGTTTGACCTACATGTTGTCATACCCTAACGAATTTACAGCTCATATGTTTGTCGTAAGAAAAAAAGCCGTATCTTTGCAGTCTTTTAGACCGTGGACGTGATCCACAAAGTCGAAAAACATAAATAATAAAATGGCAGTAAAAATTAGACTGGCCCGAAGAGGGCGAAAAAAATTGGCATTGTACGATGTAGTCGTAGCGGATGCCAGATCACCACGAGATGGTAGATTCATTGAAAGAATCGGAAGGTACAATCCTAACACAGACCCTGCAACGGTAGATTTAGATGAAGCGAAAGCTTTTGATTGGGTTATGAAAGGAGCTCAGCCGACTGATACTGTAAGAGCTATGTTATCTTATAGAGGTATCATGCTTAAGAAACACTTGCAAATTGGTGTTAACAAAGGCGCTATTACGCAAGAAGAAGCTGACAAGAAATTTGAGGCTTGGTTGAAGGAGAAAGATGCTAAGATCGAAGCTAAGCGTGATAAGCTTGCTAAAGAAGCAGCTACAACTGCTAAGCAGCGTCAGGATGCTGAGACTAAGGTGAAAGAAGCAAGAGCTGAAGCTTTAAAGAAAAGAGCTGAAGAAGCAGCAGCTGAAGCTAAAGCAGCTGAAGAGCCAGAGGCATCTGAAGAGCCAGCAGAAGAAACTGCTACTGAAGAAGCACCTGCGGCAGAAGCAGCTGAGGAGCCTAAAGCAGAAGCTAAGGAAGAGTCAGCAGACGAAGAGAAGAAAGAAAATAAGTAAATCATGAATATTGATGCCTGTTACCAACTTGGTTACATCATCAAGAAGCATGGTTTAAAAGGAGAGTTAAACATTTTTTTAGATGTAGACTTTCCTGCAGAATACACACAATTGGAATCAGTTTTCGTTGAAATAAACGAAAAACTGGTTCCTTTTTTTATTGACCACATTTCTTTAAACGGCAATAAGGCCATCGTTAAATTCGATGAAGTTGATACAGCCGAAGCTGCGGATGAGTTGAGAGGTCAAAAATTATATTTGCCGTTGTCTTCTTTACCCGATTTGGAGGAGGGACAGTTTTATTACCATGAGGTTATCGGATATCTGATGAAAGATGCCAATTCTGGTGACGTGGGAAAGGTAGCATCTATTCTTGCCGGCCCTCAACAAGATCTTTTTGTAGTTGATGCCGAAGGTAAGGAGGTGTTAGTGCCTGTTAGTGATGGTATTATAAAAGGTATTGATCATAGTAAAAAGATTGTTGAAGTAGAGTTGCCTGAGGGTTTGCTTGATATCTATCTTGATTAGCCATGCGAATTGATATTATAACAGTATTGCCGAGGCTTTTAGAAAGCCCATTCTCTGACTCGATTCTAAAAAGAGCACAGGATAAAGGTTTGGTTGAGGTAAATGTTCATGATTTACGCCCATATTCTACAGACAAACATAAGCGTGTAGATCATTACGCATATGGAGGAGGTGCCGGCATGGTGATGATGATTGAGCCAATAGCGGCTTGTCTGAAAAAACTACAATCAGAGCGATTTTATGATGAGGTAATCTACATGAGTCCTGATGGCGAATCGTTTAATCAGACGATGGCCAATGAGCTTAGCTTAAAGAAAAATCTTATAATTCTTTGTGGTCATTATAAAGGGGTAGATGAAAGAGTGCGTGAGCATTTTATTAGCAGAGAAATAAGCATCGGTGATTATGTGCTCTCTGGTGGTGAGCTTGGGGCCGCTGTTGTGTCTGACGCTGTCATAAGATTGTTGCCAGGCGTATTGTCAGACGAAACATCTGCTTTGACTGATTCTTTTCAGGATGACCTGGTTGCTCCACCGGTTTATACAAGGCCTGCAGAATTTGATGGGATGAAAGTGCCTGAAATACTACTCTCAGGTCATGAAAAGAAAATAGAAGAATGGCGTTTTGAAAAGGCCGTAGAGCGCACAAAAAAA
>NZ_SMMD01000889.1 GCF_009711475.1 Fulvivirga aurantia | reverse complement strand
ATTAAAAAGCTTTTGCTTCTCTTCTTTAGACAAGCTTTCATACCCTTTCTCTGAAATTTTATCCAAAATAGCGTCTATCTCATCTTGAGAGGCATTTGAAGAAGCTGAAGAATTTGTTACCGTAGTTTTCTTTCTGGCAGTTCTTTTACTTGAAGTCTTCTCTTTTTTATAGCTGACTTTAATGTTTGATTGTTTTACAAAAAAGCTTTTGAAGAAACGCATAACACTTAGCACCCAGGCTCCCCAGTCATTTCCTTTTTGTAGTTGCTTGATAAATATAAAGCCTATAAGTGCTCCACCGAGGTGAGCAACATTACCTCCTGCGTTTGCACCAACTGATCCAAGAAAAGATAACACAATGTAGAATGCCGCAATGTATTTGATTTTAACAGGCCCGAGAAATAGCAAGTAAAAAGTATAGTTAGGCATTAGAGTAGCTGCCGCGACAGTGACTGCATAAACAGCAGCTGAGGCCCCTACCATGCCAGGAAAACCACTTCTTTCTATATAAAATGGCACTAAATTGTATACCAGGAGATAAGCAATTCCTCCGGCTAAAGCACCTAATACATAAAGGCTGATTACTTTATCGCTTCCCAAATACTCGATAATGAGTTTGGCAAACCAGTAAAAAATCAACATGTTGAAGAGAATGTGAAATATATCTGACAGACTATGTGCAAAAGCGTAGGTAATAATAGTCCATGGCTTCATTAAAAAGTCTCCAAATATTGGAGGTATTGTAAACTGGTCATAAACCACCTCAAAAAGAGGCTCGAAACCAGAAAGTGAGGCAAAAACTCTCAGTAGTGCAAGAAATAAAAATACCACCACATTGATAATTATCAACTGGGTATGTGCACTATTTGGCCTATTAAAGGCGTTTTTAAATTCCTCTTTAAATCCTCCGCTGTACATATTTTCTAATAAAACTTATTTCTTTGACTTTGCCAATATTTAATCATGATGAACGCAAATATCATACCCCCGAGGTGGGCAAAATGCGCTACATTATCTCCCGGATTTCTCGACAATCCTGAGTAAAGCGCAATTGCACCTAATATAAGTACCAGATATTTAGCTTTGATTGGAATAGGTGGAAAAAGCAACATCAACTCTGTGTTAGGAAACAACATGCCAAAAGCCATTAAAACACCATAGATCGCACCCGAAGCGCCTAACATTGAACCATAGTTAAAGGCTTTGTTATACAGACTTTTGACTATTGACTTACTTTCGTTTATATACGCCTGGTTATCTGGTTGTCTACTAAAATCAGTTATAAACTCATAAATAGACGGGCCAAAGTATTGGCTATTATCATCAACAAACACATTGAGGTTGTCGGGAGTTGGATCAATTACGTAGGCCTCTACATCACTCTCCAAATCGTTCATCCTCACATACTCGATGCCGCTGTACAATACCCCTGCGCCAATACCTGTTATGAGGTAAAATGTTATAAATCTCTTCGGCCCCCAAAATTGCTCGAGCATTGGCCCCAGAAACACAAGGCCCAGCATATTAAATAATATATGGCCAAAACCACCGTGAGCAAACATGTAGGTGAAAAACTGATATGGGGCGAAGTTTTCGGAACCTATCTTCCATAATGACAAAATGCCAGTGAAGTTTAAACTGGCAACCAATGATTGAAGTATAAAAACAACTACATTGATGATAAGAAGGTTTTTTACTACCGGAGTGAGTTTAAACATATTTACTTAAAGTAATTTTCTATCTGTGATAATTCCATTATATAAAAGGTACGTTGCCCGTTAGGCGCATAATTTGGGTTGCTACAGGCAAACAACTGATCGATAAGTCCAGACATCTCTTCTTCGCTTAACCTCTTACCGTGCTTCATCGCACTCCTTTTGGCTAGTGCACGGGCAAGATTCTCTCGCCTGGGTATGGAAAGTTCCGATTTATTTTTTTTGTATTGCTCTATAAGTCCCTCAAAAATTTCCTTTTCATTACCAGAAGGTAAATCTGCAGGTATACCTTTTACCAATACGTCAGTTTTTCCAAACGGTTCTATCATAAAACCTAGCGCTCTCATCTCATCGTCCATATCCATTACAACGGAATAGTCACTTGGGTTTAAAGAAACTGTCTGTGGAAACAAAGTTTGTTGTGATGCACCCGATCGATGTTCTAAGTTTTGAAAGAAATTCTCGAATAAAACACGTTCGTGGGCCGCTTGTTGGTCAACAATCATCATCCCGGATTTTACCTGCGTGATGATATAGCCATTGTGCAACTGAAAAATTGTACTCTTCTCAACAGGCTGCTCTGCTGGTGAGGCCGGTGCATTCATTTCGCTACCAAAAGTGAGCGTCATCGGCTCTTCCTCCGGCTCACGACTTACCTCTCTAGGTCTTATATCTCTGCCCTCATGCTCACTAAAAAGCTTCTCCCAATTGTCGAAGTTTGACTGCTCCCTCGGTGAGGTGGTAGTTTTAAATTGTGCGTAATTTTTATCCTTAACTGTCTCTCGAGGTATATTGAGTTTCTGACTAAGGTTGATATCCGCATCAAAATCCAGTGCAGGTGTGATATTATGTGTAGCCAGCGCCTGTCGCACGGCTGCTCTCACCACCGCATACACCACGCGCTCATTGTCAAATTTTATCTCGGTTTTGGTTGGGTGCACATTTATATCGACATGTTTGGGATCCATCTCCATAAACAGCACATAAAAAGGAAAGCTACCCTCAGGCAACAGCCCCTCAAAAGCGTTCATCACGGCATGATTAAGGTAATTGCTTTTGATAAAGCGATTATTTACAAAGAAAAATTGCTCACCACGAGTCTTCTTCGCAAAGTCAGGCTTACCAATATAACCATGAACTTTTATCTGATCCGTTTCCTCCTGACAAGCAGCTAACTGTTCTCTATAATTTTTACCAAAAAGAGAAACGATACGTTGGCTAAGTTTGCCCGAGTGTAAATTATAGGTCTCCAGATCATTCTGATACAGAGACATAGCCACTTGTGGATTGGCAAGCGCTACACGCTGAAACTCATCTACGATGTGCTTCATTTCCACACCATTAGATTTTAAGAAATTTCTTCTGGCCGGCACATTGTAAAACAGGTTTTTTACACAAATTGAAGTGCCCTCATCTGTAGCTGTTGGCTCCTGTTTTTTCACCTCAGAGCCTTCTACATAAATAAGAGTGCCCAATTCTGCCTCTCGCTGCTTAGTTTTTATTTCTAACTGAGAAACTGCCGCAATAGAAGCCAGAGCTTCTCCCCTAAAGCCCATGGTTCTGATTTTGAATAGGTCTTCTGAGGTTGTGATTTTTGATGTAGCATGGCGCTCCAGGCTCATGCGTGCATCTGTAGCCGACATACCTTTACCATCATCAATTACTTGCATGAGGGTTTTGCCGGCTTCTTTTATAATTACACGTATGTCTAAGGCGTCTGCGTCTATGGCATTTTCCAGGAGTTCTTTTATGGCTGAGGCCGGGCGTTGTACTACTTCACCAGCGGCTATCTGATTGGCTAAAGAATCTGGTAAAAGACGAATAATATCTGGCATGCAATAAGCTGTCTCTTTATAGTTTCCCTTTCACTTTCAAGTACAATAATAGAGAAGATACCATTAAAAAGACGTATAAAGCGATATTTCCAAAAAACCAATAACCTACCAGCCCACCAACTAATAACAAAAGTATGACTATCTGCATCATATTCACACTCTTCGCTTTGGCACGTTTCATCACAAAAGAGCCACGAATCCTGGATGAGGCTGATTGCTCACTGGCTTTTGATTTGCCGCTATCGAGTTTAAGCTCGCGCCTTATATCTGCAGTGCGCTGCTCGATTTCTTCTTTTACAGGATCGTAGTATCTTGGTTCGATATGAAATCGCTGATATTTGGGGGTTTTTATAATGGAAGGGAGCTTCATAGAAATATTTTCTTTTATTGACATAAGCCTTGCGGCTAATATCGACACAAGGTCTATGTAAATTTATATCTTAGCAGAAGACAAAATTAATTTTTTATTCGTTGTATCCATAAAGAAACGGCTGCATGATCAAAAAAGTTTTTAGCGCCTTTTTATTATATTTTTTAATCGCAGGCACTCTAAATGCCCAAAGCAAACTACAACAAACTGAGTGGGTAGATAGCGTTTATAACGCTTTAAACCTTGAAGAAAAAATTGGCCAGTTGTTTATGGTTGCGGCTTATTCGGGGGGTAATGAGCAGCATTACCAGGTAATTGACCAGTTGATTAAAAAGCATAAAATTGGCGGCCTCATATTTATGCAAGGTCACCCTCACAGTCAGGCCAGACTTGTAAACAGGTACCAATGCCTCTCTGATGTGCCATTACTTATAGGTATGGATGCAGAGTGGGGCCTTGGTATGCGACTCGATAGCACGGTAAGTTTTCCTAAGCAAATGGTTCTTGGTGCCATCGAAAATGATACGCTCATTTATCAAATGGGAGCGCTTATAGCTAAACAACTTAAAAAAGTGGGCGCTCACGTAAATTTTGCGCCTGTTGTAGACATCAACAGCAACCCAAATAATCCTGTAATTGGCGTTCGCTCATTTGGTGAAAATAAGGAGCAGGTTGCGCAAAAGTCAGTCGCCTATATGAATGGCTTGCAAGACAATGGTATTTTGGCTGTTGCCAAACACTTTCCGGGCCATGGAGATACAGATAAGGATTCTCACAAAACTTTACCTTATATAAATCACTCTAAAGAGCGATTGCAACAAACAGAACTGTACCCTTTTTCTCAACTAATTGAAGCTGGTGTGGGTGGTGTTATGACGGGCCATTTACTCATTAATGCCCTGGACAGCAGAAACCCGGCATCACTTTCACCAAAAATTACGGGAGATCTGCTACATGACGAACTAAATTTTGATGGATTGGTCTTTAGCGATGCGCTAAATATGAAAGCTGTAGCAGGGCTTTATGAATCGGTAGAAGCTGCTGCTTTTCTCGCGGGAAATGATGTCTTACTTTTCTCACAAGATGTGCCGGGAGCCATTAAATCATTAAAAAAGCTGATCAAAAAAGACCGCGATGCTAAAAGGCAACTTGCAGTAAGTGTAAAGAAGGTGTTAAATGCTAAATACAAAGCCGGTCTTTATCACAAACAGGATCTGAATACTGATAATCTCACTTTAAAGCTCAACGCTCCACAGCTGGAAGTACTTAAAAGAAAACTTTATGAGAATGCTGTTACTCTCGTGAAAAACGAGGGCCAAAGCCTCCCTGTCGATATTTTAGACAACAAATACTTTGCGTCAATAGATTTAGGCAATACAGACACCTTTAATGAGTATCTAAAGAAGTTTACCTTTTTTAGTCAGTTTGAGAATATAAGTAGACTTTCTACCAGAGAGCTTTCTGCTTATGATTATGTGATGGTAGGTCTTACAAAAATACCCGATGCTAAAACTCTTGAAATGCTGGGCGTAGTCGACCAAAAAACAACATTAATCATCAGTTATTTTGGGTCACCTTATGAGATGATGCCATTAGAAAATTTCAATAATGTACTCTGTCTTTACGATAATAATGAGATGACACAGAAACTAGCCGCAGAAGCTATTTTCGGTGCTATACCGGCAGCAGGAAAACTTCCGGTTTCTATTTCCCAAACTTTGACAGCGGGTACGACCAATAAAACGAATAGCAATCAACGACTAGCTTACTCGATCCCTGAGGCTGTGGGTATGGATAGCAAAGTGCTAAATAAAATAGATAGGATTGTAAATGAAGCCATTGCAGACCAGGCCACACCAGGGTGTCAGGTTTTGGTTGCCAAAGATGGCAAAGTAGTTTTTGAAAAGGCTTATGGACATTTCACTTACGATAGCATTAAAAGAGTAACTCCAGAAACTATTTACGATATAGCATCAATTACCAAAGTTTTCGCTTCTATGCAGGCCTTTATGTTTTTAGAGGAAAGAGGCCTTGTAGATCTTGATAAAAAAATCTCCCTCTATCTACCTGAACTTGCTGGCACCAATAAGGAAAACATGACCTTCAGGGATATTCTCACACACCAGGCTGGTTTATGGCCTTATCTACCTTTTTGGAAGCAAACTCTACTAAAAGACACTATCTATAGATCTGACTTCTATCTAGAGGAGCTTACGCCTAATTATCCTAACCAGGTTTCTACAGGCTTATACAGCTCAAACATTATGCAAGACTCTGTGTGGCAGTGGGTAAAACAGTCAAAACTAAGAACCAAAGAGCCTAACAAACCCTATGATTATAAATACAGTGACATGGGTTATTATATGGTTAAGCGATTGGTAGAAAAACTGCTAAATCAATCCATGGAAGTATTTCTTCAACAGAATTTTTATGACCCGATGGGCCTCTCGACTATGAGCTATCTGCCGCTGTGCAAATTTCCGCTAGACAGGATAGCCCCAACAGAAAATGACAACTATTTCCGTAGAACCCTTGTTTACGGTATGGTACATGATCAGGGTGCGGCATTATTAGGTGGTGTGGCCGGTCATGCAGGTTTATTTAGCAATGCCAATGATATGGCTAAAATGACGCAAATGCATCTCAATGGAGGCACATATGGCAACCTGAGGTATTTTAAAGAAAGTACATTAGATAAGTTTACTGCACAGCAATATGCCAACAATAGAAGAGGTATTGGCTGGGACAAACCGCTACGAGGAGAGTGGTATGGACCTACCTCTGAGTATGCCAGTGGCAAAACGTTTGGACACACCGGATTTACCGGTACGGCAGTATGGGCAGATCCTGAATTTGATTTGATCTATGTATTTCTTTCAAACAGAATTCACCCGGATGCCAGCAATGCTAAACTTATTAAAAATAATATTCGTACAAGGATTCAGGACATCATTTATGAGTCTATCTGGGAACAACAGCAGCATGCTGAAAATTTGAATTAATGGACAGAATAAAAATAGGGATCGTTTGTTATCCCACATTTGGAGGTAGTGGTGTAGTAGCTACAGAGTTGGGTAAAGCGCTGGCTAAGGCAGGGCATGAGATTCATTTTATTACTTATTCTCAGCCCACCCGT
Organism: Fulvivirga aurantia; assembly: GCF_009711475.1. GTDB lineage: Bacteria > Bacteroidota > Bacteroidia > Cytophagales > Cyclobacteriaceae > Fulvivirga > Fulvivirga aurantia. Next base: position 6,900 of record NZ_SMMD01000889.1, on the reverse strand, counting down.
TTAGATTTCTTTAACGAAAACCTGTTTTACCACGAAGTAGACATCAGGACTTACCCTCTCTTTGAATACCCTCCATATGAACTGGCACTTGCCAGTAAAATGGTTGATGTAGTAAAGCATGAAGGCCTTGATTTACTTCATGTACACTATGCTATACCACACGCTTCTGCTGCATACATGGCTAAGCAAATCCTGAAAACAGAAAACATCGATATTCCCGTGATCACAACACTTCACGGTACTGACATCACTCTTGTGGGCAAAGACGCGTCTTACGCTCCTGTAGTCACCTTTAGCATCAATGCCTCTGATGGTGTAACAGCTGTATCTGATGATCTGAAAAAAGACACCTACCAGCACTTCAAGATAGTAAATGATATTGATGTGATACCCAATTTCATCGATCTTGACCGATTTAAAAAACAAAAGAAAGAGCATTTCAGAAAGGCCATATGCCCGGATGACGAAAAACTTTTGGTGCATACATCTAACTTTAGAAAAGTAAAGCGAGTAGACGATGTGGTCCGTGTTTTTCATAATATAAGAAAAGAGATACCAGCCAAACTACTCCTTGTAGGTGATGGCCCGGAACGCTCAAATATTGAGCAACTATGCCGCGAACTTGGCACTTGCTCTGATATAAGATTTTTAGGTAAGCTAGAAGCAGTTGAAGAAGTTTTATCGGTAGCTGATTTATTTATAATGCCCTCAGAAAAGGAAAGTTTTGGTTTAGCAGCACTTGAAGCTATGGCCTGTGAGGTGCCGGTAATCTCTACCAATACGGGAGGTTTACCGGAGTTAAACATTCATGGCGAAACTGGGTTCATGAGTGAGGTTGGTGATGTAGATGACATGACAAAAAATGCGCTGAAGATACTTGATGAAAAAAATCTTCCTAAGTTTAAATCAAATGCACTGAAGCGAGCTAAGATGTTTGACATCAGTAAGGTTATGCCTCTGTATGAGCAGATGTATGAGCGTGTACTATCTGGAAAAACAGAAGCACAGCCTATTTAATTGATAAAATAAGCGGTTATTTCTCCGTTTATTTTTGTTAAATAATAAATTCGTAATTTAATTTTGAGAAAAAAACCACGCAATGGCCAAAGGATTCACTAAAGAGTCAACGATTAGTAATAAGGGTACCAAAAAACTATTCGACAACCCTATTATAGAAAGATTGTCTCGTACACATATTTCTATACCAATTATCTTATTTACGATTTACTCCGCAGGCTTACTGTATTGGAGTATTGTAAACACAGCCTCGAGTGCAGCTACCACTACGGGGTTATTTTTTGTAGGTCTACTCACTTTTACACTTGTAGAGTATCTGGCGCATCGCTATATATTTCATATGAGCACCTATACAGAATTGCGAAAAAAGCTACAATATGCTTTTCATGGCGTACATCACGATTACCCTCGGGATAAAGACAGACTGGCTATGCCTCCAATAATGAGCATTACTATAGCGACAATACTTTTATTCTTATTCAGGCTCGTTATGGGTGATTTTACTTATGGCTTTTTACCAGGCTTTCTGATGGGTTATGCAGGTTACCTGTTTGTACACTATATCGTACACGCATACCAACCTCCTAAGAATATCTTTAAAAAGTTATGGGTACACCATGGCATCCATCATTATAAAAATCCTGAAAGGGCGTTTGGGGTATCTTCTCCGCTGTGGGATTATATCTTCAGAACGATGCCCTAAGGCATTGAGGAAAAGACAAAAAATTAAGCCTTATGATAGACATAAGGCTTTTTTATTTTATAGAAAGGTATTCTTAAATATTCTCTTTTTCTTGCTCTACTTCCTGAGTATCAACAGGAGCCTTAGCATAGGTTGGGCATGTATAAGTACTGCAAGATGCAAGTGCTGATACAAATAAAACTACTAAAGCGACAACTATAACATTCTTCATTTTTAGACCAGTTAGGTGTTTAAACATATTCCTCAGAAGTTTGAACTCATAAAGTACCACAATAGTTTCTTTTTTTCCATACGATTAATCTTTTTTTATAGAAAAAAGAATTTACAAGCTCTAGGAATTATAAACGATAGCAGCGAACATTGGTTCATAAATAGTGGTTTAACTAATACAGCACATTGATCAATACTTGATGATAGGAAGCCGATTTACAGAGTATATACCCGATAAGGACGAAAATAAATCAGACTTTGATAAGCTATTTGACGTTTTCATGCAATTGGTGGTCATTACTTCTGGTGATGTATCCGAAGCGCTTAACTGGCTCACCAACCTGGATTCGCAGTATAACTTATCAGGAGACAATTATGGAATTGGGGACTTTATAGAAGACCTCAAAGACAAGGGCTATATCTCAGACCAAACACCGGAAGGCACATTTGAGCTTACAGCCAAAAGTGAGCAAAATATCCGCACCAGCGCCCTCGAAGAGATTTTTGGAAAGCTTAAAAAGTCAAGAAAGGGTGATCATAAAACGAATTTTGGCGGATTGGGTGATGAACCGAGTACAGATACACGCGATTATCAGTTTGGTGATACCTTAGAACAAATCTCTATGACCGATTCGCTGAGAAATGCTCAGATCAACCATGGTTTGGATAACTTCATGATGACTGAAGGCGACTTAGAGGTCAGGGAGCATGAGTTTAAAACACAAACATCTACGGCCTTGATGATCGATATCTCACACTCGATGATATTATATGGGGAAGATAGAATAACTCCTGCCAAAAAAGTAGCCATGGCACTTGCTGAGCTTATCACAAAGAAATATCCAAAAGACACACTTGATATATTGGTTTTTGGCAATGATGCCTGGCAGATAGAAATTAAAGACCTGCCCTATTTACAAGTGGGGCCATACCATACCAATACCATAGCCGGTCTCGAACTTGCCATGGATTTGCTCAGAAGACGTAAAAATCCTAACAAGCAGATTTTCATGATCACTGATGGAAAACCAACCTGCATGAAGCAGGGAATAAAATATTATAAAAACAGTTTCGGTCTCGACCCGAAAATTTTGAGTAAAACATTAAACCTGGCTAAGCAATGCAGAAAAATTAATATCCCAGTCACTACATTTATGATTGCTTCAGATCCATATCTCAAGGCTTTTGTAAAAGAATTTACAGAAGTGAATAATGGCAACGCTTACTACAGCAGCCTAAAGGGTCTCGGACATCTTATTTTTGAAGATTACAGAAGAAATAGAAGAAAGAAATTTTAATGGACCATACTAAGATAAAAACCCTGGGAGAGCTAAAAGCTTCCGGCTACTCACCCAGACCTGTAAAGCAAGAGTTAAGGGAAAACCTGATTCAAAAAATAAAAAATAAAGAGAACGTTTTTAAAGGAATTTGGGGATATGAAGAAACGGTAATTCCAGACCTGGAGAGAGCCATTCTATCTATGCACGACATCAACCTGTTAGGTTTGCGTGGTCAGGCCAAAACCAGACTGGCAAGACTCATGGCACTTTTGCTTGATGAGTATGTACCGGTGGTTGAGGGATCAGAATTAAATGACGATCCGTTAAGGCCACTTTCTCGCTACAGCAAAGACCTTATAAAAGAAAAGGGTGATGACACACCGATAACCTGGATGCATCGCGATGAGCGCTACACAGAAAAATTAGCCACTCCGGATGTGTCAATTGCTGACTTGATCGGTGACGTTGATCCGATAAAAGCAGCCACACTTAAGCTGCCTTACAGTGATGAGAGAGTGATTCACTTTGGCCTCATACCGCGGTCTCATAGAGGCATTTTTGTAATTAATGAGCTCCCGGATCTACAAGCCAGAATACAAGTGGCCTTATTTAACATCTTACAAGAGGGTGATATACAGATTAGAGGTTTTAAGGTAAGGCTTCCTTTAGATTTGCAATTTGTGTTTACGGCTAACCCTGAAGATTATACAAACCGGGGTAGTATCGTTACTCCTCTTAAGGATAGGATCGACAGCCAGATTATAACACATTACCCTGAAGATCTTGAGGTTGCTCGTAAGATCACAGAGCAGGAAGCTTTTATAAAAGAAGCTCAGAAAGAAAAAATACAGGTGGTAAATATCGCCAAAGATTTAATTGAGCAAATAGCTTTTGAAGCCAGGGATAGCGAATATGTAGATGCTAAAAGTGGGGTTTCAGCCCGTCTGACTATCTCTGCATACGAAAACCTCATGAGTGCTGCAGAGCGTAGATCTTTGCGAAATGATGAAAATACATTTGTAAGAATTTCTGATTTTTATGGGGTAGTACCTTCTATTACCGGTAAAGTTGAGCTCGTATATGAAGGCGAGCAGGAAGGACCTGGTATAGTGGCACATAACCTTGTTGGTAAAGCAATACGTACTCAGTTTGTAAATTACTTCCCAGACCCTGAGCGGTTGAGAAAAGAAAAGACCGGCAATAATCCTTACAACAAAATTATAGAGTGGTTTGGCGATAGCAATATGCTTGATATCCTTCATGACTTTGGCAACAAGGAATATAAAGAAACCCTTACCAGCGTGCCGGGGCTAGCTGAATTGGTCGATAAGTACCATAGCAAGAGTGAAAAAGAAACCAAGCTATTTTTAATGGAGTTTGCACTACATGGCCTGGCAGAATACAGCATGCTTAGTAAACATTCTCTATCTAAAGGGCTTCAGTTTAAAGACCTGCTCAGCAGTATGTTTACCATGCCTGGGGCAGATGATGAAGAGGGCTACGAAGACGATATATAAACTAGCAAAAACCATGGAACTTAGTGAGGCCAAGAGGCTTATCCGTGGTGGAGAGTCTCAAACCGTTGAGTTTAAAAGAAAAATTAAATACCCGGAAAAGGTAATCAAAGAACTGGTAGCATTTGCTAATACAGACGGAGGTTACCTTTTCGTAGGTGTGAGTGATGACGGAGATCTGGCGGGGGTAAAATACCCTGATGAACACATATTTTCTTTGAACACGGCCATAGAAAAATACTGCAGGCCCAAACTACCCTTTGAGCAGGAAACTTTACGACTCACAGAAAGTGAGTCATTGGTTGTTTATCATATACCATCGAGTGAGCGTAAACCGCATTATATCTTAAATCAACCTGATAAAACCAAGCAGTTTTTTGTGCGATCAGAAGATAAAAGTATAAAAGCCAGCCGACAGGTTAAAGAGATTATCGAGCGCAGGCGCAAGCAGAAAAGTGTGACCTTCAATTTTGGTGATAAAGAAAAATGGCTGATGGATTATTTGGACAAAAATCAGTCGATTACGCTCCAAGCTTACAAAAAACACGCAAAAATCAACACATACCAAGCCTCCAGAGGACTGATACTCATGGTGTTAGCCAATGTGTTAGAAATTATTCCGAGTGACAAAGAAGATCTTTATACACTGAAAAATTAATTCAGAAGAATTAGCAAAATCTTAATCAATCTACTTTCCTCTTTAAAAAAGTTACCTATTTTTACTTAGGTTCATTTCTATTTTTTAACCCCCAGTGGTATGGCGAAAGCGAATAACGAGAAGAAGATTTTTGTATTAGACACTTCTGTAATTATCTACGAACACAACTCAATAATGAATTTTGCTGAGCATGATGTAGGGATTCCTATCACTGTGCTCGAAGAGCTCGATCAGTTTAAGAAAGGCAACGACACAAAAAACTTCGAGGCTCGTGAGTTTACCCGTTTGTTAGACAAACTTGCTGATGGCAGAATGCTCCATGATTGGAATCCGCTAAATGGCAGTAAAAACAAAGGAGACTTCAAAGTTTTGATGGGTGCCAAAAGTAAGGTAGATGCCAACGAGGTATTTGATGAAGCCAAGGCCGACCATCGCATTCTCAATGCAGCTTTACAACTGCAGCAGGAAATGAAAGGCCGAAAGGTTATCCTGGTTACTAAAGATATTAACCTCAGACTCAAGGCTAAATCGTTGGGACTACCAGCGGAAGATTACAATACCGGTAAAGTGAAAAATGTAAACACGCTTTATACCGGTAAAATGGTCTCTGACAAAGTATCGCCAGATAAAATCAACGAACTCTACGAAAACGGCTCTTGTGATCCGGCTGATGTTTTAGGCAAAAAGAAGCCTACTAAAAACAGCTACTATATTTTAAAAAGTGGTAAAAAGTCAGTTTTGGCTTACTACAACCCTCTCAATGAGAAAATTGAACATGTTGTAAAAAAGCCGGTTTATGGAATAAAACCAAGAAATGCCGAGCAAACATTTGCCATACATGCCATCCTCAATCCGGAAATAAAGCTTGTTTCTATGCAGGGAGTAGCGGGTACCGGTAAAACACTTATAGCCTTAGCAGCGGCCTTGGAGCAAAAGCGAAACTTCAAACAAATATACTTAGCGAGGCCTATTGTACCTCTGAGTAACAAAGACATTGGTTACTTGCCAGGCGACATAAAGTCGAAATTAAACCCATACATGGAGCCGCTTTGGGATAACCTCAAATTTATACAAAACCAGTATAACGAAACCGATAAGGAATACTCCAAGCTCACAGAGATGGTGAACCAGGAAAAGCTGGTGATTACACCGTTGGCTTATATCAGAGGGCGTAGTTTATCAAACATATGTTTTATTGTGGATGAGGCGCAGAATCTTACCCCGCACGAAGTGAAAACTATTATCACACGTGCTGGTGAAAACACGAAGATTATTTTTACAGGTGATATACATCAGATTGATACACCTTATTTAGATTCTCAAAGTAATGGCTTGTCATACCTGATCGATCGTGTAAAAAATCATGAGTTGTATTCGCACATTACATTAGAAAAAGGTGAGCGCTCTGAGTTAGCCAATCTTGCGAACGAATTGCTTTAGTTTTTTGACCTGTTACGTGTAGAAGTTTTACACATGCAATATAAAATTGCAAAATGATTCAAATGGTTGATTAAATAA
>NZ_SMMD01000549.1 GCF_009711475.1 Fulvivirga aurantia | reverse complement strand
CAGAAGAAAAAACCATGAGGCTTAGTCAGGTTGCCAGAAAGTTAAATGTAGGTCGTACGACCATCATAGATTTTCTAGCTGGTAAAGGCTTTGAAGTAGACAGTAGCCCTAATTCTAAAGTAACAGGGGAGCAGTTCAGCATGCTCTCTAAAGAGTTTGCTGCGTCAGCTTCAGAAAAAGAAGAAGCTTCAGGACTCACTATAGGCACTAAACACAACGAACACGTAGTTATCGATAGTGATAGCGACTCTTCAAAAAAAGGAGACGATGAAGAAAGTGTGCTTATAAAGAATCTCTCTGCCGGAAAAAGTGAGTCTTCTGAAAAAGAAGAGCCTAAGAAAGAAGAAGAGAAAAAAGAAGAAGCTCCTAAAGCATCTACTGATAAAGAAAAATACGAACAGGATAAGCCAAAGCTGAAAGGGCTTAATGTTGTTGGTAAAATAGATCTCGACAAGAAGAAGAAAGAAGAGAAAGAGGCTAAAAAAGAGGAAGAGAAGAAGGAAGAAAAGCCAGTAGAAAAGGCTCCTGAAAAGAAAGAAGAGCCAGTAGCTAAGAAGGAAGAGAAGGCACCAGCTCCTAAAGTTGAGGAGAAGAAAGAGGAGCCTAAAGAAAAGAAAGAAGAAGCTCCAAAAGCTAAAAAAGAGGAAGAGAAGAAGGAAGAAAAGCCTGCTGAAGAGAAAACTACTCAAGAAGAGAAAGAAGACCGAGTAATTGAGGCTAAAGCCGATAAATTAAAAGGTCTTAAGGTTGTTGGTAAAATTGAGCTTCCTAAAGCCAAAGAGAAGAAAAATCAGCCCGTTGCTTCTTCTGACGATAGAAAAGAACAAAAGAAAAAGAAAAGGCCTAGAAAACGTATTGCCAGACAAGATAATCGTGGCAAAGGCGGCAGAAGGGTCGAAAAGGAGGAGCCTTCAGATAAGGAAATCCAAGATAAAATTAAGGCAACTCTTGCCAAACTGAGTGGTAACAAAAAGAAAAGCTCAGGTTCTAAATACAGAAGAGAGAAAAGGTCAGCTGCTGCAGAAGCTCAGGAAGAGCAAATGCTGAAGGATCAGGAGGATTCTAAAATACTAAAAGTAACAGAATTCGTATCTGCTAACGATCTCGCTTCATTGATGGACGTTCCGGTGCAGGAAGTAATCAGTACTTGCATGAGTTTGGGTATGTTCGTCTCAATTAATCAGAGATTAGACGCTGAGTCAATCACTGTAATTGCTGATGAATTTGGATACTCTGTTGATTTCACCTCTGCCGATGACGAACTAGTGATTGAAGAGGAAAAAGATGCAGAAGAAGACCTGACTGACAGAGCACCAATTGTTACTATCATGGGTCACGTAGACCACGGTAAAACATCGTTGCTTGACTACATTAGAAGTGCTAAAGTAACTGCGGGTGAGGCCGGAGGTATTACGCAGCATATCGGTGCTTACGATGTAATGACTGATAGTGGTCAAAAAATCGCATTCCTTGATACACCGGGTCACGAAGCCTTTACAGCGATGCGTGCACGTGGTGCAAAAGTTACAGATATTGTAATTATTGTGGTTGCTGCTGATGATGACATCATGCCGCAAACAAAAGAGGCGATCAACCACGCACAGGTTGCAGGTGTACCAATCGTAATTGCTATTAACAAAGTAGATAAGCCTAACGCCAATCCTGATAAGATTAAGGAAGGTTTATCTGGTATAAATATTCTTGTTGAAGACTGGGGTGGTAAATATCAGTGCCAGGAAATTTCAGCAAAAACAGGACAAGGTATCGATGACCTACTAGAAAAAGTACTGCTCGAAGCCGAGTTACTTGAACTTAAAGCGGTGCACGAAAAGCCTGCTGTAGGTACAGTAATTGAAGCATCACTCGACAAAGGACGTGGTTACGTGGCAACATTGCTTGTACAAAGCGGTACAATGAGAGTTGGTGATGTAATACTTGCGGGTGCTTATCATGGTCGTGTAAAAGCGATGTTTGACCACAAAGGCACTAAACTCAAAGAAGCCGGGCCTTCTACCCCTGTGCTTATGCTAGGCTTAGACGGTGCTCCTCAGGCTGGTGACAAGTTCAACGTCATGGAAAGCGATCGTGAAGCAAGAGAGATCGCCAGCAAACGAGAGCAAATTCTTAGAGAGCAAAGCATACGTACTAAGAAGCATATTACGCTTGATGAAATCGGCAGAAGACTTGCTATTGGTTCATTTAAGGAACTTAACGTAATTGTAAAAGGTGATGTGGATGGTTCTGTTGAAGCACTTTCCGATTCATTACTTAAGCTTAGTACAGAGGAAATTCAAGTAAACATTATACACAAAGGTGTTGGTCAGATTTCTGAATCTGATGTACTACTTGCCTCTACTTCTGATGCAGTAATTGTAGGTTTCCAGGTTAGACCATCTGGTTCTGCGAAGAAAATTGCTGAAAATGAAGAAATAGAAATCAGACTTTACTCTGTAATCTACGATGCTATCAACGATGTGAAAGACGCCATGGAAGGTATGCTTGATCCTGATGTTGAAGAAGTAATTGTAGGTAACGTAGAAGTAAGGGATGTATTTAAGATATCTAAAGTAGGTACTGTAGCCGGTTGTATGGTTACTGATGGCTACATCAAGAGAAATAATCCAATCAGATTAATCCGTGATGGTATCGTGGTTTACTCTGGTGAGATGGGTCAGCTTAAGCGTTTCAAAGACGATGTAAACGAAGTGAAAAACGGTTACGAGTGTGGTATCAGCATCAAAAACTTTAATGATATTAAAGAAGGAGATGTGATAGAAAGCTACGAAGAGCGCGAAGTTAAAAGAACTTTATAAGGCTGATGCTGAAAAAGTTATAAAGGGCCTAAGGGCCCTTTTTTTATTTGTGGACTCATTTACATTAAAATTTTTTTCAAAAAATATAAATTTTTCTACTTATAACGTGTAATCTAGCAGTAGCAAGTAGTGGGATTATTGTTTGCTATTGTATCTTTTTTTGTTCTTTTTTATAAAAAAGAATATTAAAAATTCGCAGTTCTTTATAAATTGGAAGGCGATTAAGAATTATATTTGTTTAACCAAACTTACGATATCATTTAAATTTTTTGGCCATGGAAGAAACCTCTACTCAATCCTTTGAATCTTGGAACATGTGGGCGCAGTACATTTCTTTTGCGTTAGCTGGCTTATCAGTTCTGATATTATTAGGCCATATTCTGAAGTTAGCGGCTACTAGCGATTCTAAATCAAAGTATGACTACATCAATCGTTCGGAGATAAATGTATTAATGACCTGCAGTGTTTTATTGATCATTGCTGGTGGATTTTATGCAAACTCCTTTATAGCAGAGCTAGGAATTCTCTGGCTATTTGTAAGAATATTCGTTACCGTGTCAATGGGTCTTATCATTGGCGTTATCGTTCAAAATTTACTTAAATTCTACTATCCTTTCTACATAGAAAAGAGACTTAAAAAGCTGAGATATAAGCCAAGAGTTTCTCCTAAGACTGGTAAGCCTATGAAACTTCTCAGTGAAGAAGAGGAAGATGTTTACCTTGATGAAGGTATGCAGGCTGAAGAGGACATTTTCTCAATCGACTACGATGTATGGGTTGATGAAGAAACTGGCTATACTAAAATCGAAAAGTATTCTGGTCATCTACACGCGCTTCAGTGCCCTGAGTGTAACTACCAGACTTTCAGAGTAAATAAGGAAGATATCATTAAATCACCTACTACAACTGAAGAAGGTGAATTACTAAAGCATTTTGAGTGTGGCTACTGTGGACACAAAGCCAAGAAGACATTCAAAATTGCTATGTTGAGAGATTTAAATGCTACCGAAGAAGAATCTTCAACAGCGACAGCATAAGCTCATAAAATTTTCATATAAAGGCTTCAATTTAAAAATTGAAGCCTTT
>NZ_SMMD01000825.1 GCF_009711475.1 Fulvivirga aurantia | reverse complement strand
AAAGCCTTTTGTGTTGAAATCGCTTCTAAACTGATCGATAATTTCAATGATTATGGCGTAAGCAATTGTGCGTGTGATAATGCCTAGACCAACCAGCCAAAGCAGACCCAGAGTAGCCACATTTAGAATAAAAGTAAGTAGCCAGCCAACTAAAAAGCCCACGATAATAATCAACAAGGAAGTAATAAAAGCGGCCTTGAAGTCCTTGATGTAAATACCGTCTACAGCACGAGACATAATCACGATAGCGACCGGGGTAAGTATCAATTGAAGAATGAATTCCATATACGTTTAGTTTGAGAGATAACAGAAAATGGATTTTTATGTTTGATTAAACCAACACACGGCACTTAATTTCCGGTATTTCTTTCATGGCCTTAATCAGCTCATTACTAGGGTTTATTTTGTACTTTCTCGACATCAATTCTACCATTATATTCTCCTCAGCATCCATAAGCTTCACATGCAGCGGACAGTCACCTTTATGCTTGTGACAAAGGCGCTCAATCTCTTCGATCGTAGACAAGCTTAGTTGGGCGACATTTACATTTACCCTCACACCTTTACTCTTCTTATCTCTCAGGTCATTGAGCAACTCAATGGTTCTAATTTTAAACTCAAGCTGTGGGCCTCCCCATTTACGCTCTGCGGCCGTACCCTGAATGTACAAGAACCAGCCTTGCATTAAGTATTCCTTAAATTTCAGGTAGTCTTCACCAAACAAAAAGAAAGTAAAATTACTATTGTAGTCTTCAAGTGTGAGCGTTCCAAAAGGTTTTCCGTTTTTGGTAGTTCTGTGGGCAAAACTAGAAACGATACCAGCCAAACGAACTTCTCCTCGGGCTTGTAAAGCATTCAGATCTTCAAGCTCTTTAAGCTCTGTGTTACAGAAAGTTTCTATTTCGAAAGCAAAATCGTCTAATGGGTGGCCCGAAATATAAAGGCCGACAACATCACGCTCGATATTAAGCTTTTCGATCTCACCAAATGGCTCGATAGGACTTACTTTTGGCTTGGGAGTTTCTACACCTGCGCTACCACCAAACAACGAAGCCTGAGCACTGTCAGCCTCTTGCTGCATTTTGTTGGCGTACTTAATTACCATTTCAATAAGGCTCAATTCGCCCTCAGCAGCGTGTAAATATTGTCTTCTGTGGTATTCCTGAAAACAATCAAAGGCACCAGACATCGCCAGGCATTCAAATGTTTTCTTATTTACTGTTCTGAGTTTAACGCGCTCGGCAAACTCAAAAATATCTTTGAACGGCCCGTTTTCCTCTCTTTCCTGTATTATGGCTTCAACAGCCGCCTCACCACTACCTTTGATAGCGCCTAATCCGAAACGTATTTCTCCTTCTTTGTTTACCGCAAAGTTTACCTGCGATTCATTGATGTGAGGCCCAAGTACTTTGATGCCCTGGCTACGACACTCCTCCATAAAGAAGGTGACTTTCTCAATATTACTTTGGTTGTGCGTGAGCACGGCCGCCATATATTCAGCAGGGTAGTGGGCCTTGAGGTAGGCCGTGTGATACGCCACCAGAGAATAGCAGGTAGAGTGAGATTTATTAAAAGCATAAGCCGCAAAAGCTTCCCAGTCTTTCCAGACTTTCTCAAGAATTTTAGGATCGTGGCCACGCTCTTTACCTCCATCGATAAATTTAGGCTTAAGTTTTTCCAGCAAGGCAAATATTTTCTTACCCATGGCCTTACGTAACACATCGGCATCACCTTTAGAAAAACCAGCCAACTTTTGCGAGAGCAACATCACTTGCTCCTGATAAACTGTGATACCATACGTTTCAGCGAGGTTTTCTTTCATGTCCTCGATGTCGTAGGTGATCTCTTCATCACCATGCTTACGGGCGATAAAGTTTGGTATATATTCCATCGGCCCCGGTCTGTACAGGGCGTTCATGGCTATAAGGTCTTCAAACTTATCTGGTTTGAGTGCGCGTAAGTGCTTTTGCATACCCGGAGACTCAAACTGGAATGTACCGTTGGTATATCCTTTTTGGTACAACTCATAAGTTTTTGGGTCATCAAGGGGTACGCTTTCAATGTCTATTTCGATGCCATGCCGTGCTTTTACATTGGCGATGGCACTTTTAATAATGGTAAGGGTTTTTAGGCCTAAAAAGTCCATTTTAAGCATTCCGGCATCCTCAACCACACTGTTGTCAAACTGCGTGATAAGCATATCGGAATCTTTGGCTGTAGAAACCGGAATGAATTTGGTAAGATCGTCTGGCGTAATAATTACACCACAGGCGTGTGTACCTGTGTTTCTTACAGAGCCTTCTAATACTTTGGCCTGATTTAACACCTGACCTTTTAGATCAGTGCCCTGGCGTATCTGTTCCAGGTCTTTGACTTCTCGAAATGCTTTGTCCAAAGAAGTGCCGGGTCTCTCAGGTACGAGTTTGGCCAGGTCGTTGGCTTCCATAAGCGGTAGCTCCATCACTCGTGCTGCATCTCTGATTGATGATTTGGCAGCCATTGTACCGTATGTGATGATCTGTGCTACCTGATTTTGGCCGTATTTGTCAATTACATATTGTATTACTTTATCACGACCTTCATCATCAAAGTCAATATCAATATCGGGAAGTGACACCCTATCAGGATTCAGAAATCGCTCAAAAAGTAGGTCGTACGCTATTGGGTCGACATTGGTAATACCAATACAATAGGCTACAGCAGAACCTGCAGCAGAACCCCGGCCCGGACCAACAGAGACGCCCATTTCACGCGCTTTGGTGGTGAAATCCTGTACGATGAGGAAGTAACCCGGATACCCTGTATTGCGGATGGTTTCGAGCTCAAAGTCTAATCTCTCTCTTATTTCATCGGTGATTTCTTCATATCGCTTTTTTGCACCTTCATAAGTCAGGTGTCTTAAAAAAGCATTCTCACCTCGCTTGCCACCATCTTCATCATCAGCCGGGTCTTTAAACTCATCAGGTATGTTAAATGCCGGAAGCAAGACATCACGATCGAGCTTGTAGGGCTCAATTTTGTCGATCAACTCGCTTAGATTTTCGATAGCTTCAGGAATATCACTGAAGAGAGTTTTCATCTCTTCCTGAGACTTAAAGTAGTATTCTTCGTTAGGGAATCCGTATCTGAAACCCCGGCCACGACCTTTTGGTGTAGATTGCAGTTCGCCTTCCTTTACACAAAGCAAAACATCGTGGGCATTAGCATCTTCCTTATCAAGATAGTAAACGTCATTGGCAGCAATTACCTTTACATCGTATTTTCTGGCGAAAGCAAGTAGTACATCGTTTACCTTACTTTCCTCTTCTAGTCCATGACGGATCAGCTCGACATAAAAGTCGTCTTTAAAAACATCGAGATACCATTGAAAGGCCTCTTCTGCCTGGTGCTCACCAACATTTAATATCAAATAAGGGATTTCGCTACTCAGGCTTCCGGTAAGCGCAATTACATTTTCTGAATATTGCTTAACCAATTCTTTGTCTATACGTGGATAGATGCCATATAGACCTTCCATGTAAGCCAGGGAGCTAAGCTTTGCCAAGTTATGGTATCCATCCTTATTCTTAGCGATTAGAACCTGATTATATCTTTTGTCGGGGTTGTCTTTGGTAAACTTGAGCTTGGTTCGCTCTTCTGCAATAAAAAACTCACAACCTACAATCGGTTTTATTTCATTATTGAGTGCTTCTCTCACAAATTTAAAAGCACCAAACATGTTGCCCAGGTCGGTTATGGCGACCGCTGGCATGTTGTATTTTTTGGCTCTGGCAATCAGGCCTTTAATGTTGGGTACAGCCTGTAGTACAGAGTACTGTGTGTGTACGTGTAGGTGAGAAAAAGCATGATCGATATTCTTTGCTGCCTCAGCATCGCCACCCATATGTACGGTGGTAGATTTTTCTTTTTTAGCAAAGTTGGCATCGTCAAGGTCAGGCCGTTGATAGGTGATGTCTTCTACAGCAGTCTCATCGATCGGTTTTACAACCTTTTCTTTAATCAGACCGAAGAAACATTTGGCAGTAGCATCTACGTCATATGCAGCATCGTGGGCATCATCAAAAGGTACACCAAATAACTTTTCGTGCAGCTCAATGAGCTTTGGTGATTTTAAGCGACCACCTATACCTCCTTTAAGTTGACAAAATTCTTTAGATACCTCAGAAGTATCAATTTTATCAGTTTCTTGCAGCTCATTACCGTCATCCTCTCTGTCTACCCTAACAAATTCTGCACCTACAACGCGATTATCGAAATCAACATTATGGCCGATGACTACTTGCGTTCTTTCAAGGTCAGATTTAAATTTTTGAAGTACCTCTGCCAGATCATGACCTTCTTCCAAAGCGCGTTTGGTAGAAATACCATGCACTTTTTCGGAGTTGAAGGGAATAGTAAAGCCTTCGGGTTTTACAATATAATTTTCACTTGAGAGTAAGCTACCATCTCCATCGTGCAACTGCCAGGCAATCTGTACCAGCCTCGGCCAGTTGTCTAAATCTGTAATAGGCGCACTATAATTGTGCGGAAGACCGGTGGTTTCGGTATCAAAAATTAAATACATATGAAATGCTTGTAGTGGTTACTGGAATGTAGTGTATTCCAACTGTAAATATCGGAAAACTGGAGAAACGAAGACAGGTTGTTTACTCCTTTTTATATCGGGTGGATGAGTAATTTGAATGCAGTCACATTCTCAAAAAATTAAATTTTATTAACATTTTTTTTAATCAGTAGTTTATATTTGAAATAACCTAAACTACAATTTGTGATATAGTGGCTTCTTGCGAAATAATTCAGTTTAAAGATGTAGAGATCGTCTACACAGATGTTTCCCACAGTACCATCGAAGATTGTCTGAAAGTGATAGAAGCTAATCACGCAATCATAAAAAAACAACCCGAAAGGTCTGTATTGTCTTTAGTAAATGTTGATAAAACGCAGTTTAATACTGCGCTGATCAATAAAGTGAGAGAAAATGTCAGACGCAACAATCCTTACGTAATTGCTACAGCAGTAATTGGTCTTAGCGCTTTCAAGCGCATTATGTTAGATACCATTGTGTCTTTAACGGGTAGGAATATTATTGCACTGGAGAGCTTTGAAGAAGCAAGACTTTGGCTGCATGACCAATACCACAAAGTAATAATTAGCAACTAAAAAGGTCACCCTTTCGAGTGACCTTAAATGCAACCTGTAAAACTGCAAAAATTAGAAGCTGAAAGCTTACGTTGTAGTACAACGTAACGAACCTATATTACTTTCAACTTCTAAACTCTTTAAATGGAGTCGCCATTTTTTAGCGACCCCATCATAGGACTTAATGTAACCTAAACATTAAAATCGTACGTTCACTGTCAAATTAAACATGGTACCCAGCTGACTGAAATGATAACCATCATAAGTCATTTGAGAATACCTTTGGTTAAATGTTATCAAATTAGATTGCTCCAAAGTAAGATTAGAATCTGCCAAAATTGCATCACCACTTTCATTGAGCGCTACGAACTCCCACTCTGGCAACACATTAAAAATGTTATTTATGTTTAACGTGACATTTACCTTTTCTGAAGCTGAGTAGTTGATGCCTAAATCAGTAACTACGTTAGGCTTAAACTCTGTTTTGAGGTTAGTGTCCAAGCCATCCTGTCTGAAAGTAGTTTTTCCGAAATAAGTGTTGTTAAGAGAAAAGCCAAATTTGCCTAAGTTGTAGTTCGCTCCGAATATCCATTTGGTTTTAGGCCTTGAAGTAAAGAATAAGGCCTCCTGCGTTTCATTAACAACAGACTGACCGGCATCGGCAACTATCTCCGGGTTGTTAACTTCACCAACTCTTTCATTTTCTATGGTGTAATTACCTGATAGATTTAAGTTAAGCTCTCCGGCTCCAAGTGTTATATTTCTATAATTGGCTACCACGTCTATACCCGAAGTTCTTGTATCTATGGCATTTACAAAAAAGCTTAAGTCGGAAAGGTTATTGGCTGTAAGTACCTGGTCGAGTGCTGTATTTCCAGCCTCTGTAGGGCCAATTTCTGTACTTAACACAATTCTGTCATCTACCTGTATGTTGTAGTAATCGACCGTAACATTAAAGTTTTCGTTAATCTCCGATCCAAACCCTACAGTGATATTTGTAGATTCTTCCGCATCAAGTTGAGGGACATTGAGTAAACTAGCTTGTGTAGACACGTTATTTACCAAACCACCAACCTGGATACCCGATCCGGGCACGAAGCTGTACTGAGCCTTTTGAGTATAAATCTGATGTAGTGTTGGTGCTCTGAATCCTGTAGAAGCCGACCCTCTTAGGATAAGTCTGTCGCCAATTACTTTATATCTTGAACTCAGTTTCCAAACGAAGGTAGTACCGAAATCGCTATAATTTTCAACCCTAGCAGTACCATTAATGAGGAAGTTTTCTGTAATGTCGTAAGCTACATCTACATAGCCGCCAAAATTGTATCGGTTAAATTTACCTGAGTTTTCTGGTCTATTACCGGCAAAGGAATCTGCACCACCACCATCATAAGAAGCCAGTTCGCCTTCAATCACCTCAAAAGTTTCTGATCTGAACTCAGCTCCGAAAGCCACACCCAATTGGTTATTTACCGCTTTTGAAATGTCGATGTTACCCACTATATGAGAAAACTGAGTTCCACCCGGATCGAAGGTGATCGGGCTATTTTCTCTGTATAGATTGACGCCTTGTTGTATTTCGTTGCTATCAACTACGCCATTGTTGTTGAGGTCGCCAAGATAGGTAGGCGGTGTAAGTACGGTATTTCTGTTATGAGAATTTCTAACTGTATAAGTTTGTCTGTTGCCCCCTGTAGTAAAACTTGCGTCATAGTTCCACCCATTTAGGTTTGATTTGAAGCCGATCGTTCCATTATAATCATTCAGGTCTCCATCGAAGGTTGGTACATAACCAATATATTCTCCATTCGGCCCATTGGGAAAGAAATCTGCCAGATAGGGAAAATCAGCTTCTGTTCGCCAATAGGGTGTTCTGTAATTGGCAAAGCTGTTTACTTTTTTGTAGACATATGCAGCATTAAAGTAAAGTCTTGATACTTCGCTCAGGTTTAGGCCGCTATTTACCAAAAACTTAGCAGAGGTAGTTTCTGGTGAACCATTGATATTGCCCGCATCAGGTTTTAACGCCAAGAAGTTATTAACAGCATCAATACCCGCGGCATTGCTGGCTAAAATTGCATTTCTCTCTGGTGCGGTGATTACTCCGCCTGAGTAATTGTCAGGATCATCTGGGTCTGTATATACGAAATCAGCATATTCACCACCAGCTAAAGGTCGATTTTCTGCACCCAGATTAGTCGTACCTCCGTCAACAATGCCTGGTCGGTTGGCAAGATTTACCTTTGATAGATCTATAGTGTAGTTTACAAAGCCTCTGCCGTCATCTATTGAGCTGCCATTGTTTAAAGAAATGCCTAGCATCTCGCCATCACCTTCTGAAGTAATACCTGTTCGCAGTGTAAATGAGCCCGGCTCATCGCTATCTTTTAATACAATATTCATAACACCTGCAATAGCATCTGATCCATACTGCGCAGAAGCACCATCTCTCAATATTTCTACACGCTTAATTGCATCTGTTGGGATTGCCGAGATGTCTGCACCTGTTTCTCCTCTACCGGGAGAAGTTTGGGTGTAAAGCAATGAGCTTAGATTTTTTCTTTTACCATTGATAAGGATGAGCGTTCTGCTTGGTCCCATGTTTCTTATTTCATAGGGATCCAGAAGTGAGGTAGCATCGTTTACCGGTGTCTGTACGGTATTAAATGACGGTACCCGATATTGCAAGGCTTTGTCAAATGTAGGCTGACCGGTTGAGACAAGTTCATCTGCAGACAGCTTATCTACAGGGAGGGGAGTATCTGTTGATGATCGTGGGGCGTTTCTGGAACCAACAATGACGAGCTCCTGCAGTTGCTCCACATCAGGCATCATTGTAACTGTGATGTTTGAGCGATTGCCAACTACTATTTCTTGCGTTTTATACCCCACAAAACTTAATTGTACCGTTGCATTTTCCGGCACATCAAGATTTACCTTTCCGGATAAATCTGTGGTAGAGCCAATCGAAGTGCCTTTCACTACTACGTTTACTCCGGGAAGAGCTGCATTTTTTTCGTCAGTAACGAGTATTGTAATCGGCCGCATCATCTCTTCTATTTCGATTACCTCTTCCTGTGGTTGAGATTCGTCCAGCTTGTTTACACTTATGATATTGTTAACCTGTCTGAATTTTAATCTGGTTTCTTTGGCAATATCAGTGAGTATTTGAGCCACAGATACTTTTTTATACTGTAGAGAAAACCTTGTGTCTAAATTGATTTTAGGTTTACTGTAATGAAATTTAAATTGGGTTTTAGCTTCTACTTGCTCAAAAGCTTCCTGTACGGAGGCTTCTACCAAATTCAAGTCTATAAATACTTCTCTCACACTTTTAACTGTGTCATTTCCCGAGGCAGGAAAATGTAGAATAATGATAAACAAGCACCAAATAAGGTACTTGCTTATCTTTTGTGTAGTTGGTTTTATCATATTAGGTCAGGTTTAGTTTGCGTTTTTAATGGTTATATTTTTGCCATTCATCTGGTAGCTCAGATCCAGAGCGAAAGACATACTTTTCAGTACATGCTCAAGGCTTGAATTCTCAAAGCGACCAGTATATTTTTTGGCCAAAATTTCTTTATCAGTGATGTTGATTTTTACATCATACCAAAGCTCCAGCGTACTTATGATCTCTGCGACTTTGTCATTTTCAAAAAAGAGTATCCCATCTTTCCACGACAGGTCTTTGTTGATGTCAAAAGCGAGTTTTGTAGCTTCTTTAGTGCTGCTGTTTATGTCTAGAGCTTCTCCGGGATCAAGTGTATAGGTTTGAGTTATAACAGTAGATATAATTTTGACTTTACCGGTTGCTAAAGAAATACGTTGCTTTTTGGTACGATTATTTATGTTGAATGATGTGCCCAGGGCAGTGGTGGTCGTGGCCCCAGAGGTCACATTAAATGGCCTTTTCTTGTCTTTAGCCACTTCAAAAAAGGCCTCCCCAATCAGCGTAATGTTTCTTGAGGTATCAGTAAAATACTTATTATAAGTAATCGAACTCTCTGAGTTTAGGATAACCTTCGAGCCATCACTAAGCATGATTGTAGATTTTTGACCTCTTGAGGTTGACTTGGTAATTTTTTCTGAGACCGCCAGATTTTTTTTCTGAGGATCATCTGTTTCATATTGTATTACGAAGAAGGTCGCTAATGCAATAAGTATAAAGCTGGCAGCATAACCTATATAAGATCGTATGGGCACTACCTTTTTGCGAGGGATGCTATTCTCTATATTTCTAAATAGTCTGGCATCATCTAGACTTATTTGCTTAGGGTCTGGTTCTTGTTGCCATATTTCATCGGCCAGATCGTCAAGTAACTGTGAACCGTCCTTAGTTTCTAAAATGGCCTTTACCTGTTGCTCTTCTTCAAAGGAGCATTCACCACGTAGGTATTTTTTTATTAACTCTTTTTTCATCGTTATGGCAGAAAATCTGACTTCTACCATATAATTACCCTGGCTCGCAACA
>NZ_SMMD01000650.1 GCF_009711475.1 Fulvivirga aurantia | reverse complement strand
ACGTCATTCCTGCGCAGGCAGGAATCTTTTTGTCGTTATTGACTAAAATTGAAAGCATAAAAAAAGCCTGATGAATATCAGGCTTTTACTACATCTATTTTAATGCTGATCTGCTAATTCATGTTAGCCTCAAAAATCTCATCAATTCTATTTACCAGGTAATTCAAATGAAATTTACTTACCTGATTAGACTGTCGGTTTGCTCCAGTTCTAGCCTGATTTTTAATCAAGCTAAGATGTCCGCGAGCGAGTGAAGGTATATCAGTAGTCTGAATATCACTGTTCTCATGATGGTATAACTTGCCAAGCTCTTCAACCATGGCTTTTTGTAGATTTCTTCTATACGTATCAATGGTTCTACCAGAAGACAACTCACTGTAAATACCTTTTCTTAAGTCTGTAAACAGCGTATTAGCACTGTAAGCCTGGCTTCCATTTAGCGCCTCATTTTCCAACATACGCTTCAATCTGGCTTCATCAAATAGTTTTCCTAGAGTTCTCGTTTGTAAATTCTTGATTCTATCAACAATACCATCACCTTCTACACGCCCCAACACTTCTTTATTCACCAACCATTCCGGTGTTTCAAACAGTTGTTGATTTAGAAAACTAACTGCGCGCTGCTGCTTGTCTTTTGGTGCATGTGTATACACCATGCCTTCCTGATCTGCAGTTTTAAAATACTCATACACACCACCTACATTAGCGGTGACATGCCCCATATATCGGTTATACTGTCCTACTACCTGACCGTACAACTCTTCCAGCTCGTCATAATTCTCACCTTCTTCAGTAGCCCAGTTCATCAGGTTTTCATTAATGCGTTTCAGGTTTTTAATACCTAAATCCGAAGCTCGCATGGCATCATCGCCTAAATCTTCGGTTTGTGCAGAAGGGTCTGCTGTTCTCCAGCTTTGTCTACCATAACGATACAGTGGGTTATCGCCCTTGGCCATTACCCAATTGTGTAAGGTTTCTTTTTCATCTTCCGCAGTTTCTACATTAGGGATCGGTCGGTAGCCATACCAGATGGCCCAATCGTCATATTCTCCCAGCTGAGGGAATAAGTTAGTTACACCATCTTCAGGTTGGGCGATATAGTTAAACCTGGCGTAATCCATAATGGAAGGTGCTGTACCATGGGTTGCTGTAAAGGTCGGTGATCTTAAAGAATCAACTGGATAAGCCACGCTAGAACCCATATTGTGAGGAAAACCTAACGTGTGCCCTACTTCATGAGCAGATACAAATCTGATAAGCTCGCCCATCAACTCATCTTTAAACTTTATCTTTTGAGCTTCCGGGTTGATAGCTGCTGTTTGTACAAAATACCAGTTTCTCAGTAAGTTCATCACATTGTGATACCATAGAATATCACTTTCTAAAATCTCACCAGTACGAGGGTCGTGTACGTGTGGACCCTGAGCATTTTGAATATCCGTAGAAATATATCTGATAACTGAGTAACGCACATCTTCAGGACTCCAATCAGGGTCTTCTTCTTTTGTTGGTGCATCTTTGGCGATAATGGCATTCTTTAGTCCCGCTTTCTCAAAGGCTGTTTGCCAGTCTTCAACACCTTGCTTTATATAAGGTCTCCATTTCTCTGGAGTAGCTGGGTCTATATAGTAAACAATTGGCTTTACGGGCTCAACAGCCTCTCCATCATTAAATGCATCCCAATCGCTTGGCTCAAGTCTCCAACGCGTGATAAATCTTCTTGCAGTCGCCTTTTGTTCGTCAAGACCGTAATCAATTTGGTTGATAGAAAAGAATCCTACACGATCGTCATGGAGCCTTGGTACCATCGGATCTTCCGGTAATAAGATCAATGACTGATTCATTTCTATTGACAGCGTATTGGTAAGCTGGTTGTCCGGCAGGTCTGATCCTTTGTAAGTTAAGACATGTCTGATTTCAATATTTTCCGGAAAGGATTTAACCCAATTAATCACTGAACGTGACTTATCAACATTTGAGATTTTAAAATTTTTGCGTTGTCCATCACTTAGAGCGCCAATCATGGGCACATCAGAACTAAAAAAGTCTTCTACATCAATGACGTATGAGTTTTTATCTTTATTGGTAGTTTCAATCTTAAAACTATGAATGATAGGCTCAAAATTGTTATTTACCACAGATTGATAAATAGGAAGTTCTTCATCCGCAACTGCGTTGTAGGAAACTGATCTTACTAATAAATTTTTATCCTTCTTCTGAAACCTGATTACTTGCTGAGGACGAGATTTCATACCTGCACCTCCAAAATTCAAGCCTTTCACATGTCCAGAAATACGTGAAACAATAAGGATTTCTTTACCTAGCAGGTCTTCAGGAATCTCAAAATAGTATTTGTCATCTACTTTATGAAAGTCAATAATACCTTCGTCAGTTTCAGCTTCATCGGTGATCACATCTTTGTAATCTTTCTCTTTCGATTTAGGCTTGGCAGCCTCTTCAGTAGCCTCTTTACCTTTTTTCTTTTTCTTCTTTTGAGCAAATACATCTGCATTAGCCCCCACAAGCAATCCCGCTAGCAGTAAAATGTATATTTTCTTCATAAACTTTTTCTTTTGAAGATACCCCACAAAAGAGCCAATGACCACAGCTAACTATACGAATGGCTAAAATGCTATATGAGTAGGCCTTGTTTGGAATAATTCAAGTAGTTTTGATTACAATAAACCTTTGATTAGATGCGATTTACATTCTTACTATTATTGTTTTTATCCACTCAGTCTTACGCCCAAGACAACTTACTACTTCATCAACTGGAAGTATTAGCTGCAGATAGTATGATGGGGAGAGGCTATGGTGCAAATGATAAAGCACAGGCTTATATTGTACAGCAATTTGAAGACATTGGTATTTCTCCAGCTTTTGATGGTGAGTATAAACAACCTTTTGAGTACAAGGACAAGGCAGGCAATAACATAGCTGGAATTATAGAAGGTAAATTAAAGGACATCATAGTAATCACAGCACACTTTGACCATTTGGGAGAGAAAGATAGCAAGATTTATAATGGCGCTGATGACAATGCTTCGGGCACTGTTGCCCTGTTTCAAATAGCCTCCCATTTTTTAGAAAATCAGCCGAAACATACCATGGTGATTGCAGCTGTAGATGCGGAAGAGGTTGGTTCAGGAGGTGCGGAATACCTGCTCAACAACTTCCCATTGTCAGTAGATGATATTGTGTTAAACGTAAATCTTGACATGATTGCTCACAATGATAACCGTGAGCTATATGCCTGTGGCACCTATTTCTACCCTCAGCTGAAGAGCCCCCTTGAAAATATTAAATCAGATATTGAGCTCAAATTTGGTCATGACGCGCCTTCTTACAAAGGTGCCGACAATTGGACTTATGCCTCTGACCACAGGGTTTTCCATAGAAAAGAAATACCATTTGTGTATTTTGGCGTGGAAGACCACAACGACTACCATAAGCCAAGTGATACCTTCGATAACATCAATCAAAAATTCTATATAAAAGCAGTGGATTTAATCGTGGATGCTATTGATAAGCTTGACAATACAGAAGATCTAAAATAACTTCCTCAGACCCACAAATGCATTCCCGGATAAATAATTAAACTCAGGATTTAATTTATTTTAACAAAAGTTTTCGGAAATTGTAGTATAAAACACTAGTAACTACAATTTTATAAGTTCCTTCTCATGGTAATTCTCCCTTACAAAATGGAACACCGAGAGCGTTTGCTTGAAATATTCAGGTTAAATACGCCAAAGTATTTTGCACCAGCCGAGGAAGGCGATTTTAGCTTATACTTATCAGAATATCCCAGTTCATATTTCATCATAAAGTCTATGGGTACCATAGCCGGTTGCGGGGGTTATTATGGCCAGGGCCATGTAGGACGGCTATCCTGGAATATGATAGACCCAATTTACTATGCACAAGGTCTTGGCAAAACTTTGATCAATTACTGTATTGATCAGATGCTCAATGATCACTCCATTACCACCATGGAAGTACGCACATCACAACATGCCCAATCATTTTACTTAAAATTTGGGTTTAATGTGATCGAACACAAAAAAGATTTTTGGGGAACAGGCCTCGATCTATATACGATGCAAAGACCTGCTATATAGTTTTTCCTTAAACGTAATTGTTAAGCATTACAGGCATCACAAGCATCAAGATGTCTTCGTTATCATCTTTATCCTCTGGTGTAATAAGTCCTGCTTTATTTGGCTCAGAAAGTAAAAGCTGTACTTTGTCACTGTCGAGATTATTAAGCATCTCGATCAGGAACTTCGCGTTGAAGCCTATTTCGATATCTCCACCATCGTGCTCACAAGAAAGACGCTCGTTTGCCTCGTTTGAGAAATCAAGATCTTCTGCAGAAATCTGCAACTCACTACCCGTAATTTTAAGCCTTACCTGGTGCGTTGTTTTGTTTGCATAAATGGCGATACGCTTAAGTGAGCTTAATATTTCACTCCTATCGATTACCATCTTATTGTTGTTATCAGCAGGGATAACATTTTCGTAATCAGGGAAACGCTCATCGATTAATCGACAAATCATCTTGATATTGCCAAACTTAAAGAACGCGTTTGATACGTTGAATTCAACAGAAACGTCAGTATTTTCTGAAGGTAATGTAGTTTTAAGTAAGTTGAGTGCCTTTCTAGGGATAATGATTGCGTTGCCATTATCAGAGGCAACATCTACCCTTCTGTATCTTATTAAACGGTGACCGTCTGTGGCTACAAAAGTAGTGTTCGTATCAGTCAGGTTCATGTATACCCCAGTCATCGCAGGTCTCAATTCATCGTTGCTGGTAGCAAAGATGGTGTTATTAATTGCGCTGCTAAGTACATCTGTAGAAAGTGTCACTGAAAAGTCATCTGTAACGGTTGGCACTTTAGGGAAGTCAGTAGCATTCTCACCAGCCAATTTATATCGTCCGTTGTCTGAGCTTATTTCTATACTGTAAGTTTCCTCATCTATCGAGAAAGTAACAGGTTGCTCCGGTAGGTTTTTTAATGTCTCTAGTAAAATTCTGGCGGGCACTGCGATGCTACCACTTTCTTTTGACTCAACCTCCAACTCAGTAATCATTGATGTCTGCAAATCAGATGCAGTAACAGTCAAAGAACCCTCGTTGATCTCAAAAAGGAAGTTTTCAAGAATAGGTACCACAGGGTTTGTAGTGATCACACCATTGATGC
>NZ_SMMD01000282.1 GCF_009711475.1 Fulvivirga aurantia | reverse complement strand
GCTGATGCGTAAAGTTTTTATACTTCTTTTTGGACTTATTTTACTGATCAAACCGGATGAGGCTAGTGCCCAGGATCCTCAGTTTTCTCAGTTTTATGCTGCTCCTCTATATTTAAATCCCGCATTTACCGGGGCCACTCAACAATCCAGGGTAGGTCTAAACTATCGCAACCAGTGGCCTGCGATTGATGCTAATTTTGTTACTTTCTCTGCCTATTACGATACATTTATAGAAGATAAAAACAGCGGAGTGGGCTTGCTGCTTATGCGCGACACTGAGGGACAGGCAGGACTTACTTCGACAAGCGTTGGCTTATTGTACGCCTACCAACTTTATATAACTGAGTGGCTTACCTTTCGGCCGGGCTTTCAGGTGGCATGGTATAATAGAAACATAAATTTTAGTGATCTTACATTTGGTGATCAATTCAATCCTGCTACCGGGCAAATTGACAATCCTTCGGCTGAGTCTTTTGGCACGACAGCAAAAAACTTTTTTGACCTATCAGCTGGAGGGGTTTTATATACCAGAAATATGTGGTTAGGTGTTGCCGCCAACCACCTAAATACTCCCAATCAGGCATTTAGTGAAGAGGCTGAAGTAAAGGAATTGCCAAGAAAGCTGTCATTTCATGGTGGGGTAAAAATATCATTTGCGCCAGGTACAGTGGGGAGTGGCTTATATGCCAGACCTCAGGAGCGTAGCCTTACGCCTACTTTTCAATACAAAACTCAAGGTGAGTTTGATCAATTAGACTTAGGCCTTTATTTAACTCTGGAACCCATGATTTTTGGAGTGTGGTACCGTGGGTTGCCGACAAAAGGCATAGAAGGTTTTAGTAACAACGAATCTGTAGTTTTACTCCTTGGTTTTACCAAGAAAGGCGGTCAGGGTGATGTGCTTAACATCGGGTATAGCTACGATTATACGATTTCACAATTGGGAGCAGCTAGTGGTGGTGCGCATGAGTTGTCGCTCTCATATTCATGGTCTAACAGAGACCCACGCAAGCCACCTAAGCATGTGATGCAAATCCCATGTCCTGATTTTTAGGAGAAGACATACTCCCAACACAAACTGTTAATTGTTAATAAGAAAAGCTGAAGAAGATGGCACGGAAAAAGAAAGATAATTGGAAAAATAGAGAAGGTGTAGTGTACTCAACCAGTGATAATTACGATTATGATTACGAGGGTGGTGAAGAGCAGGATACTTTACCTGCGGGTGACCAACACCTTAAAGTGCAATTAGATAAAAAGGCTCGGGGAGGCAAACAGGTAACACTTATTACAGGATTTGTGGGGACAGAAGATGACCTTAAAGACCTGGGCAAATTACTAAAATCTAAATGTGGTGTTGGCGGATCCGCCAAAGATGGAGAGGTCATCATTCAGGGCGATGTACGTGACAAAGTACAGCAGATTCTCGACAAAGAGGGGTATAATGTGAAAAGAGTAGGGGGTTAGGCTTCGAGGTCTACGGTATTGTCATCCCGACCTTGTGGAGGGACCT
>NZ_SMMD01000722.1 GCF_009711475.1 Fulvivirga aurantia | reverse complement strand
TCCTACGCTTCTTGAATAGGCATAAATTTTTGCAGCTCTACCAGGTAGAATTTTTAAGACTTTGCACGGCTCTCATCACATCTCTTTGACTGATTTGGCCAAGAAGTCTTCCATCCTTTAATACCGGAAACCTTCTCAACTTAAGCTCCAAAAACATACGAGCGGCATCAAAAATATTCATCTCCGGAGCCATCGTCTTCACTTCTGTAGCCATGTGTTCTCTCACCGTTCCGTGCAGGGTAGGTGTATTATTATACTTTCCTCTCACTACCTCCTTTAAACAGTCACCTTCAGAGATGATGCCCACTAAATTTCCCTCTTCATCTACCACCGGACCACCAGATATTCTTTTGGTCAGTAGAATCTTAATAACTTCTTCCATGGTTTGCTCAGGGCGGAATGTTATGAGTTGGCGCGTCATATAATCTTCTACATGCACCGGCTGTACCGGCTCCTTGGTTGGTTTAACTTGTCGTACTCCTTGAAAACTTTTTACCATATCAAATTCTTTTTATTATAATATAGTGATTTTTAACTTTACTATCAATGGCAAGTAAGGCCAACTGTAAAATTTTCAGGTTCAATTTATAACTACTTTAATAATGTTAAGTCAGATTGAGGATGCTTCTAATATAGTGCTGGAGAAGTTAAATGGTTGGCTGGAAACCATTATTGCCATGCTTCCTAATTTTGTAATTGCAATTGTTGTTCTTATTGTCTTTTACATTCTCTCCAGAATCATAAGAGCAGTGCTGGGAAAAATATTGCACCGCTTTACAACCAATGAGTCTGCTGTAAAACTCATTTTAACCTTTACCTCAATCATAATTATTTTAATTGGACTGATGGTAGCACTTGGCGTGCTCAAATTAGACAAAACCGTTACCTCGGTACTTGCTGGAATTGGAGTTGTTGGTTTGGCATTAGGTTTCGCGTTTCAAGATGCCGCAGCTAACCTTATTTCAGGGGTGATTATGGCTATGAAAAGCCCAATCAATGTCGGAGACATTTTAGAATCTAACGATATTTTCGGCAGAGTAACACGTATAGGACTGCGATCAACCACAATTTATGACCCAAGTGGACAAGATGTGGTGTTGCCCAACAGGCTTATATTTCAAAACCTATACCGACATTATACCATTAATGCCAAAAGGCGGGTAGATCTAAAGTGTGGTATTTCTTATGGTGATGATTTGAAAAAAGTAAAAGAGATTACAACCGGAGCAATTAAGAAAATACCCTATCTATTAGAAGGTACTGAAGTAGAATTCTTCTTTGAGGAATTTGGAAGTAGCTCAATAAATTTTGTAGTGAGATATTGGGTAAAATATCACAAACAACCGGACTTTCTTCAAGCGCAAAGTGATGGAATTATGAACATCAAAGCAGCTTTCGACCAAAATGGCATTACTATACCTTTCCCTATAAGAACATTGGATTTGGCATAAAAGGTGGTGAGAAACTCTCTACCGTTTGGAAAGAGACACAGTGATGGCGGTTATTCTTTAGCTGGCGGGTAGTATAAAACAACTTCTTTTACACCCCAATTGCGAGCGGCATCGATATCTTCTCCCATGTAGATATCGATCTTACGCGTCCAGCGTGCATTCATTTTATCTTTAACTAAGTAAGTGCCTTCAAGGCCTTCTATACGCACAGTAGTATTATGGTCGATACCCATAGGAATCAGGTCACGTGAAACCGCAATAGCCTTCATTCCGGGATTTAATGTATCACCCCAGGCTGCAATCATGGGATTTGATGCAGTTGTTTGACTTGCTACGGAGTTGTAGGCACTTGCGGTGACTGTAAGTGTATCCCAGGCTTGCTCTTCGGCAAGCTCAGATGTTGGAGCACTGCAAGACAATGAAATGAAAAATGCAAAGGATAGGCTGATTGTGAGTATCTGATTCATAACTCTTTAACTTACTTGGTAATCAAATTGTTGCTTTTGTAAGTTCAAAAATGAGTTGTCGCCATGTATATTGGCTTTTACATGTGTGATAATCTATATTTGCAACTCGCTATTAAAACATTGCAATAATAAAGGAACAATGAGGCTTGCTCAACTCGCACGTAAATTAGGAATTACACAAAGTGAAATCGTAGAAGTATTGAACAAAAATAACTTCACTATTTCAGAAAACGGCAATAGTAAATTAAGTGATGAGCAGGTAATAATGCTTCAACAGCACTTTGATTATACCCCACCTGAGATAAACGAGGAGGAAGTTGATACAGCGTCTAATAGTGAAGATTTACATGACGAAGCTTCTGAAACAACTCAAGAAATTGAGGAAAAGCAGGAGGTTGAGGTAGTTGAAGAAGTAACTCTTGAAGAAGAAAAAGAGCCTACGAATGAGATTACCAGCGAAGAGCCCGAGAAGACAGAAGTTGAAACTAAAGCTGAGATTGAGCAAAAGCCTGAGACTGAAGAAGAAATTGAGCAGGTTGAAGTAATACGAGCTAAGAAAGTAAAGTTAGACGGCATTAAAGTGTTGGGTAAAATTGATCTTCCTGAACCAAAGCCGAAAGAAGAAACGGAAAAGGCAGAAGACAAAAAACCCAGGAAAAAAAGAGGAGCACAATCTCGAAAGTCGGCCGGTAGAAAACCAAAAAGAAAAAAGATAAGCTACGAAGAGAAAGTAGAGCGTGAAAAGAAAAATGCTGAATTAAAAAAGAAGCAGCTTAAGCAAAAGATAAAGGAGAAAAAGAAACAGCATTATTACGAAAATGTGCAACCAAAAGCTGTTGTAAAGGCTGTACCTAAGAAGAAAGTAAAGAAAAAAGTAGCTACCCAGGCAAAAAAACCAATCACTCCGAAGCATACGAACCCCGTGAAGAGATTTTGGGCATGGCTCAACGGAGAGTATGATCGATAAAATCATCTCAATTTAAACCAGTAAGCCGTTTTTACACCAAAAACATCGGTGAGCATTTCTGAAACTCCCATTTCGTCAATTCCCTTTTGATACGTAAGTGAAAACTCCAGCGAGTTCTGCTTCTTTATATTTTTTGTTACTCCTACGCTTACATCAATAAAAGCAAATGGAGATGGCTTGGGATTAAAATTGGCACCACTACTTACCGCCAACAAGTTGTCACCATCATTAAACTCTTGCCCATAGTCATAAACCTGACTGGTATATATCACGGCAGATGCTCCCAGGCTGCCAAATAAATTGAGATCACCAACAGGGTGCCTATACTTTAAACTAAGCGGGATTTCAAAATACTCCGTTTCTAATTCCATAGAAACTAACTCCCCTTTATTAGGATCGAATCTTGGCTTTATTACTTCATTTAGCGTATTTCCCTCGACCTCATTTTTTATTTGCGCATAGTTTATGCCTGTTGTTAAACTTAAAGATGGAGATAAAATAAAATCAGCGTTTATCCCATGTCCGATATTAAAATCACCTTGACCTTGCTCAAAAAATGGCCGATTCATACCTAAAGATGGTCCTATTTTAATACCCACGCCTTTTCTATAATGTTTTTCAATTTCTCGCTGCAATTTCACCGGTAGTCTGTCTGGTGCATCATTAGTGATAAGTTTATCGTTTAGTTTTGCGGTAAGCTGTTCTTCATCATAGTCTATAGGAAGAAGTATTAGCAAGGATTCACCACTCTCCTTTTCTTTATAGAAAAATGGCACTACTTTGTCGTTTGCGACAAGATAGGCATTGCCATCCTCTTCCACGATGAGATTTCTATCTCGCAATTTCCTGAGCAATTGAGGATCTAAATTCTCAGACTCTCCCATAAATAAAGCGTGATTAATCATACTTCCTGCAACAGTCGATACCGAATTAAACTGCTCTTTAAGTTCTACTAATTCTTTTCTCAGTTGCGAAGTATAAATTGTATCCCTGTCTTTTACTACCTCCAATTGTCTTGTTAGTGATGCCATCTGAGCCTCTAATGAAGCCAATTCGTTTTGATAGTTGAACCGTTGTTTGTTGGCCACTATCATCTGATTTGCAGCTAATTGATTTAATCGCATTAATTTTTTTAGCTCCTTAGATAAGGCCGTAATTGCTTTTTGTGAAGAAGTGTCGGCTATGTAAATGGTATCAGTTATAGCGGCTGGGGTTGTGAGTTGGTCTTTTGTTGATTGACCAGTTGTAGATGAATATTGTCCAGTGGGCACACTTTGTTGGGTAAAAAGATAAAATAAACCACCATTAAATAAACATATAATTACAACTGCAGCTGCGACAAGTAGCTCCGTTCGGTATAGCACATACCACGGCAATGCTTGACTTCCGGCCAGTCGTAACCTTAAATCTGCCAACGCAGATGGGTCAAAGGCTTCACTTTCGTAGCCTTCCAACTTACCCTTTATTAAATCATCAAACCTTTTGTCGTCCATGATTTTCTTCTTTTTCACCCCCCATTATAGCCAGGGTTCTTTTTAATTTACTTCTCGCTACTGCCAGGTTAGATTTTGATGTACCAACCGTAATATTCAGTTTTTGAGCAATTTCCTCGTGCTTATATCCTTCAATGGCATGTAGATTAAAAACCATTCTGTAAGATGGAGGAAGAGCCTGTATTGCTTTTAGTATATCTTCTTCTGCAAATTTAGATATGGCTGTTTCGTCTATTGTTTGATTTTTTGCGTAGGAAATATCTACCCCATGGTAATGCTTTTCATTTCTTCTGAAACAATCAATGGCCGCATTGATCATCACTCTGCGAAGCCAGCCCTTAAATGGTCTGCCTTTCGTATATTTTTCAATCTTTGTGAAGATTTTTAAGAAACCATCATTCAATATCTCAATCGCTTCTTGTCGAGTTTTAGAGTACCTCAGGCAAATCGACATGCTATACGCATAAAATTCCTTATAAAGCTCATTCTGACCATTTCGACTGCCTTTTTTACAGGCATCTAAGAGTTTATATAGCTCTTTATCACTAATCAATTGTCATTTCTTTATCCAAGTTATGAGGCTAGAAAGCCACAGCTATCGCTGCCAACACGCAGGATTTCTTAAAAGGGTTGGTTGATAATTTTTATATTTTTTTTCAACCAACCCCCGGATGTTAATCATGCGTGTTGGCTTTAGAAGATACAAAAATCATCCGTAAACGAGATTTCACTTTATCCAAGTTGATTGTATTTCTGGCTAGCTGATGGATTTGACATTTGCTGCCAGATTTACAGTCTCTTAGAAGCTTAAATAATGATGAAACATTTCTTTTTAGCTCAAAGTATTCTTTTCACATTACTCGCTGCCTGCAGTTCGGACAAAAATTATGTGAAGCCTCTAGCCAGTCAAATGGCTACTGAAAATGTAGTACTTGTGGTTATAGATGGACCAAGGTTATCAGAAACCTGGGGCGATAGTCTGAGGGTCAATATACCGCATCAAAACAAGCTTTCGTCACAGGGTGTGTTGTTTAACAATTTTATGAATGATGGCGTAACATTCACCTTATCAGGCCACTCTGCGATTACCACAGGTTATTATGATTTGGTGATTAACAATGGAAGTGAACTACCAGATCAGGTTTCTATTTTCCAGCGATATCTGGAGGCTCACCGACTACCGCCAACGGAAGCCTGGATCATCACTAGTAAGAAAAAATTAGCTGCTCTTTCTGATTGCAAAGACCTAGACTGGAGAGGTTCCTATAGGCCATCTATCAATACAGTTGACAGAGAAGATGAGATAACAATGCAAGTAGCGATTGATACAATATCTACCTATAAACCCTCGCTTACCATGATACACTTTAGGGGACCCGATAGCCGAGGTCATTCCAATGACTGGAATGGATATATCAAGGCGATTCAGGAAACTGACTTCTATGTTAAACAAATATGGGATTATATACAGGGTGATGCGCACTACAGAGATAAAACTACGCTGCTTGTAACCGCAGACCACGGTAGGCATTCCTCCGGTATAGGGTCAAGTTTCGTGGGCCATGGCGACTCTTGCGATGGTTGTAGGCAAATATCACTTTTAGCTATAGGACCTGATTTAGAGAAAGGTGTGGTTGTTCAAAAACCTTATGGTCAAATTGATATTGCTCCCACAATAGCCTCTATGTTAAATATAGATTGGGCAGGTGAAGGAAATACGATTGAAGAACTTATAAAATAACCGAAATGAGATACTTGATTATGACATTTTTCACAATAGCTGTTTCAATACAAACATATTCTCAAGAGCGAGAAATTTCACTGGAATCTTCTGCTATTTTTATAAGAAATACCTTGAGGATATTCACCTCTCCTACGCTATCAATACAATCAGAAAAACATGCCTGGAGTTTGGGGCCAACCATTGCGATAGCTTCAGGGTTAACTACCTCAGATGAAAAATATCCCAAACTTGGTGGGCTTCAGGTCTCATACAGGTATTATCCGCTTAATAAAAATAGCAGA
>NZ_SMMD01000426.1 GCF_009711475.1 Fulvivirga aurantia | reverse complement strand
GTCTCCATCAGACACTACATATTCTTTTCCTTCTATAGCAATCTTACCAGCCTCTTTACAAGCTACTTCTGTTTTATAGTTTTGATAATCGTCTAGTTTGATTACCTCAGCCTTAATAAAGCCTTTTTCAAAATCTGTATGTATCACACCAGCCGCCTGGGGTGCTTTCCAACCTTTTCTGATCGTCCAGGCTCTTACTTCTGTCGGGCCGGCTGTAAAGTATGTGATCAAATCTAAGATGGTATAAGCGGCACGTATTAATTTGCTTAATCCTGACGTTTTTAGGCCATATTCAGCTAAAAACATCTCTCGCTCTTCTTTATCTTCTAGCTCTGCAATTTGGGCTTCAATCGAAGCAGAAACAACTACTACCTGAGCATTTTCATCTTTTACAGCATCTTTAAGCTTCTCAACGTGGGCATTACCATCAGGAAGTGCAGTTTCTTCAACATTAGCCACGTAGATTACAGGCTTAGCTGTGAGTAATTGTAAATCCTGAACGATCTTTCTATCTTCTTTATCTACTTCCAGCGTACGTGCGTTGTTTCCGGACTCAAGATGATCTTTGTACTTCTGAAGCACAGCAAGCTCCTTTTTAGCCTTGGCGTCACCAGTTTTAGCTATCTTTTCTATACGCTGTATTTTCTTATCGATCGACTCAAGGTCTTTGATCTGAAGCTCTACATCGATAACACCTTTATCGGTAACTGGGTCAACCTTACCATCAACATGTACAATGTTGTCGTCTTCAAAGCACCTTACTACATGAGCGATGGCATCTACTTCTCTAATATTAGCCAGAAACTGATTTCCCAGACCTTCACCCTTACTTGCACCTTTTAC
Organism: Fulvivirga aurantia; assembly: GCF_009711475.1. Taxonomy (GTDB): domain Bacteria; phylum Bacteroidota; class Bacteroidia; order Cytophagales; family Cyclobacteriaceae; genus Fulvivirga; species Fulvivirga aurantia. Next base: position 1,810 of record NZ_SMMD01000426.1, on the reverse strand, counting down.
AAGACCCGCAATATCAACAAACTCAATAGTGGTAGGTAACACTTTTTGAGGGTTTACTAATTCTTCCAGTATCGTTAATCTTTCATCAGGGACAGTAATTACGCCCACATTTGGTTCGATTGTACAAAAAGGAAAGTTAGCTGCTTCTGCCTTATTATTTGAGATTGCGTTAAATAGTGTGGACTTACCAACATTAGGGAGACCAACAATTCCACATTTAAGAGCCATGTAAATTTATTTTTTCTGTACTTTAAAAATTCTATAACTTTTGTAGCCTTCGTACAGTTCTGAGGTAGAAACCCGCACTACCGTATAAACCGGTATCGCAGCAATCATACCAGGAATACCTGCCAGCGAAGCGCCTGCAAATATAATTATAAAAATTTCCAAAGGGTGAGCTTTTACGCTTTTTGAGAAAATGAGTGGTTGCAATAGAATATTATCTACCACCTGTACGGCTCCAAAAACCGAGGCGATCTTGATGATCAGTATTAAGTAGTCTTGTGTATAGACCAAGTCAGTACCGGTGGAAATACCCACGATCACCCCAAAAGTTGCCCCTAATATTGGCCCTAAATAAGGTATAAGATTAGCCACAGCAGCAAATAAAGCTATAGTGAGCGCATACTTTATACCCAGTATGCTCAAACCCAGAGAGGCCATACTAAAAATAGATACCATCTGGATTAATAGACCCACCAGATAATTAGACAATAGCCTTTCAATTTTATTGTAGGCAGCAATTGTAACTTCAAAATAACGATTAGGAATGAAGGATATGAGCTTTTTTCTCATACTACCCATCTCATAGAGCAAAAAGAAAGAAATAAAGCTTACTGCTATAACTCCAACAAAAAAACTGCCCGTGAAAGACAAAATCTGATTGAGAATATTGCCTATTTTGATATTAGAAATGATATTGATAATATTCTCCTTGAGACTATTCACGATGAATCCTTCCTTCTCATTGGTCAGTTGAGATTCAATCAAATACGCTTCAAAGTTCTGAAGAGGAATTGTAACTCTCCCATAGAGTTCTTCGAAATCAACCTTGCTTATTACTTCTATCTGCTCACTAATGAGAGGAATAAATAGAATAATGAAAGAAACAATCAAGAGAATAAAGATTACATAGCTTGTAATCACAGCCAGTAACCTGGGGATCTTTATATTATAAATCTGAGCTGTAGCTATATAATGTGTAAGAGGTCTTAAGAGTGAGCTTACTACAATCGCCAGGGCTATATAAATAAAAATGTCGATAAAAAGCCACGCAAGTAAGACGAATGCAGCGAAGAAAAGAGCTATAAAAAGAATTGTACGCATACGAAAGTAAGACTCTTGCTAAGATATCGATTTTATTAAAGCACACAAGTCACAACAACCAACAGCCGATATGTACTCAAAAAAAATGCCCTCGATAGTTCGAAGGCACACTTCACAATTTATGACTATTTAGATCAATCCCACTTTAGATCTGATTCTACGTTAGCCGTTTCTGAGTTTTCTGTTACTTCAGATGGTCTGTCAAACTCTGTAAAATCTACATCAGGAAGCAATTCTTCCTTCACATGGTTTACAGTATTGCTTAGTGCGTTTACAAACTTGTTAAAATCTTCCTTGTACAGAAAAATCTTATGTTTTTCGTAGGTATAACCGTCATCTTTGTACCTTCTCTTACTTTCTGTGATCGTAAGATAATAGTCGTTCGACCTCGTAGCCTTCACATCGAAGAAATATGTTCTTTTACCAGCTCTTACTCTTTCAGAATAAATTTCTTCTCTTTCATTATTATTATTCTCTTCCACAA
>NZ_SMMD01000728.1 GCF_009711475.1 Fulvivirga aurantia | reverse complement strand
AGGTGTTAATGTTTCTGAAAAAGGAAAAAAAGCCGCCCTTCAGGTCATCAGAAAACATCGGTTATGGGAGACTTTTTTGGTTGAGAAATTGAAGTTCAATTGGGACGAAGTTCATGAGGTTGCAGAGCAGCTTGAACACATCAAATCGAGCCTCTTAATTAAGCGACTCGATGAGCTTTTAGGACACCCAAAATTTGACCCTCATGGCGACCCCATTCCTGATGAAGATGGTGAGTTTAAGGCAAAGCCACAGATCGCCTTAAGTCAATGTGAAAGTAACAAGGAAGGCGTGGTCGTTTCGGTAAAAGATGATAGCTCTGCTTTCTTAAAATATCTTGACAAAATTGGTGCATACATCGGTGCCAAAATCAAGGTCATTGACAAGGTCGAATTTGATGATTCATTGGAGATCGAAATCGATGGAAAAAAAGTATTCATTTCTAAAGAAGTTTCAGAAAATATATGGATAACAGAATAGTATTATTCTTAGTAATCGCAATGTTTGCCACCGCATGCGGTAAAACCAAAAACGAAAGAAAATTTGGCGATCGGCTTAACATTGTAACCACTACAGGCATGATCGAAGATGCCTTGAAAAATATCGTAAAGGATTCTGCAGATGTGTCTGCTCTAATGGGACCTGGCGTAGACCCACATCTATATAAAGCCACGCAAGGAGATCTAAACAAACTCACAGGGGCAGATGCAATTTTCTATAATGGCCTCCAGCTGGAGGGCAAAATGAGTGAGGTTCTAAGTAAGCTTTCGGTCAGGAAACCTGTAGTAGCAGTAGCCCACAAAATCGATTCTTCTAAGCTCAAATCCGCTCCAGATTACAATTATGCCATTGACCCACACATCTGGTTTGATGTAAGCCTGTGGATAGAAGCTGTAAAAGAGATGAACCGCGCTCTGCAGGAAATAGACAGTACTAATGCTGCTTACTACGACAATAATACTGACGCCTATATTACAGAGCTTAAGAAACTGCACGAGTGGGTAGGAAGTGAAATAGCCACAATTCCTGATCATCAGAGAATTTTAATTACTGCTCATGATGCTTTCGGTTATTTTGGAGAGGCCTATAATATTGAAGTGAAAGGACTCCAGGGCATCTCTACCCTATCTGAATACGGCCTTAGAGACGTTTCAGATCTGGTAGATTTTATTTCTCAAAACAAAATCAAGGCGGTGTTTGTAGAGACTTCTGTGCCGCAGCGTGCTATCAATGCTGTAGTAGAAGGATGTAAAAAAAGTGGGTTTGATGTTTCTATTGGTGGGAACCTATACTCTGATGCTATGGGAGAAAGCGGCACACCGGAAGGCACTTATGTGGGCATGGTTAAGGCCAATGTAAACACGATTGTAAACGCCCTGAAATAACAATTTATGATAGAACAAGCTAAAGATCCGGTACTAGAAATACACGACCTCACTGTATCATATGATCGTAAGCCGGTGCTTTGGGACGTTGATTTGACCTTACCGGCAGGACAGCTTATTGGCATTGTAGGACCAAATGGGGCAGGAAAATCTACGCTTATAAAGTCAATAATGGGACTTACACCCAATAGTAGCGGCTATGTTAAGCTGTTTGACAAAAACCTGAAAGATGTAAGGGGAAAGATAAGCTATGTGCCTCAAAAAGAGTCTGTTGACTGGGATTTCCCGGCCTCAGTGCTTGATGTCGTGCTTATGGGCCGATATGGTAAGTTAGGGTTATTTAAACGACCCAGAAAAGCCGATAAAGACGTGGCCATGGACGCTTTGAGAAAAGTTGGTATGGAAGCTTATATCAACAGACAAATATCTCAGCTCTCAGGTGGTCAGCAGCAGCGTGTGTTCCTCGCAAGAGCTCTAGCACAGCAAGCCGATTTGTATTTTATGGATGAACCTTTTGCAGGTGTAGATGCTGCCACTGAAAAGGCGATAATTACACTCCTGAGAGAGATGTCGGCTCGAGGTAACACTGTAGTAGTTGTACATCACGACCTTCAATCGGTGACTCAATATTTTGATTGGGTGATTATGCTGAATATGCGATTAATAGCTAGTGGTCCGACTGAGAAGGTTTTTAATACTGAACTCTTGCAGGAAACTTATGGAGGTAAGCTCACCCTGTTGAGCGATGTAGGTGAATTGATCAGAAGAGAGCGTTTTCCAAGTAGAGAACAAAAGCGTAAAAAAGAGTTGAAGCAGAAAAAATGAATAGCTTTTTAGAATTTTTCTCTTTTGCCGATCCAAATATCAGATATGTAGTTTTTGGCTCTATCCTTCTTACCGGCAGCTCCGCTATTGTGGGTTCCTTTACATTTTTAAAGAAAAAAGCGCTCGTTGGAGATGCTGTTGCCCATGCGGTACTACCGGGTGTATGCTTGTCGTTTATCTTATATGGTGAGAAAAATCCAATCATCTTAATACTGGGAGCATTCTTGACAGGTTGGGTCTCTCTCCTACTCATTGATTACATCTCAGCTAAATCTAAAATCAAAGAAGATACAGCCATAGGGCTCATACTTTCCGTCTTTTTTGGCATCGGCATATTTATGCTCACTATCATTCAGAAATCTGGCAATGCCGCTCAATCAGGGCTGGATCAGTTTTTATTCGGCAAAGCCGCATCTCTTGTAGGTACTGATCTAATTGCCTTTACCATCATTGCTCTTATTCTTATTTGCACTGTTTCCCTTCTTTTTAAAGAGTTTACCATAGCAGCTTTTGATAAAGAATTTGCTGCAACTTTAGGCTTACCTATCAAAGCCATTGAATTGATTCTTACCACACTTACTGTGCTTGCTGTGGTGGTCGGCATTCAGGCTGTAGGTGTCGTACTCATGGCGGCCATGCTCATTACGCCAGCTGCGGCTGCCCGATTCTGGACTGAAAAAATACAAACCATGGTGTGGTTGGCTGCCATATTTGGCTCATTTAGCGGCCTTACAGGAGCTTACATAAGCTACATTGCACCATCTATGCCCACTGGTCCATGGATCGTGATCGTTGTGTCTACTATTGCCTTTATCTCATTTTTCATGGCCCCGAGAAAGGGTATTTTTTATCGGGTGCGAAACCAAAAAAAGATTAAAAGGCAGATCAATGATGAGAATATATTAAAAGCGCTTTACCAACTTGGTGAACAAGAAAAGAGCTTTTTTGAAAAACGCACTGTCGAGGAAATACTTCAAAAACGAATTTTTGACCCGGCTAAACTAAAGGCTGGCCTTAAACGACTTAAAAGACAGGGATACCTTAGAAACAAAAACGGCCATTGGTCATTTACCAGAGCCGGCAGAGACAAAGGGCAGCGCACAGTAAAACTGCACAGACTGTGGGAACTTTACTTAACACAATACCTGAGAATTGCACCTGATCACGTACATGACGATGCTGACACGATTGAACATATACTTACTCCAGAATTAGAAGCAAGGCTAGAAAAACTATTGGACTACCCTACAGTCGACCCGCATAGCTCGGAGATACCGTATAGATGACTGGGGGCTGGGGAGCTGGTTGCTGGGTGCTAGGGACTGGTTTCTGGTTACTGGGGCCTAGGATACTGGGGGCTGGCTGCTGTGGGCTAGGTGTTGGAGATTTGTTGCTAGGGGCTGGTGAGCTAGTTTCTGGGTGCTAGGGGTTGGGTGATGGCTTCTGGTTACTTGTTGCTGGTTGCTGGTTGCTGGTTGCTGGTTACTAGGGGCTAGGTGTTGGAGACTGGTGGCTGGGGGTCTAGTTACTGAGGGCTGGGATTAAATTATTATTCAATATTTGAGTTGAAATGAGTTATAAAGAACTGAAAATATATCAATTAGCAAGGGAAAATTCAGTCGCTATACATAAAATGAGTCTTTCGTTGCCAAAGTTTGAACTATACGAGACAGGCAGCCAAATCAGGAGATCTAGTAAGTCTGTGAGATCAAACATAGTAGAAGGTTATGGAAGAAGAAAATACATTAATGAATACATACGGTTCTTAACTTTTTCGATCGCATCCAATGATGAAACCCTCGACCATATCGAAACGCTCTACGAAACCGGTTCTTTAACGGATGAAAGCACCTATACAGACCTTATAGACAGGACTAATATTTTGGGTAAAATGCTGAATAACTTCATAGCCGCTGTATCAAAAACCAGAAACCAGAAACCAGCCACTAAATGAACGCCTTACAAATCATAATTGCAGGATCTTTGGTGGCCATTTCGTGTGGGTTACTAGGTTGTTTTCTCATTTTAAGGAAAATGGCAATGGTCGGTGATGCCATTTCACATGCCGTGTTGCCAGGGATTGTCATTGCATTTATGCTCACTGGCTCGAGAGATTCTGTCACTATGCTACTTGGGGCAGGTGTTATTGGTGTACTTACCACTTTTCTGATTGAGTTTTTTCATACCAAAGGGAAACTACAAACCGATGCCTCGATAGGGGTCACATTTACATGGCTCTTTGCCATCGGTGTCATACTCATCTCTGTGTTCGCTGGCAAGGTTGATTTAGACCAGGAATGTGTCTTATATGGTGAAATCGCCTATGTGCCACTCGACCTTTGGATAACCGATACAGGCACGATCATGGGGCCCAGAGTCATTTACATTTCTGCCAGCGTTTTAGTCATTCTACTATTGTTTATTGGCTTTGGCTATAAGGAGTTGTTTCTTACTACTTTCGACCCGGCATACGCTTCGGCCATTGGCATTTCAACGATTACCTGGCACTATTTGCTTATGGGGGCCGTGTCCCTTACCACAGTGGCCTCTTTCGAAGCCGTGGGGGCTATTTTAGTCGTGGCATTGCTCATAGCACCTCCAGCTACAGCCTATTTACTAGTCGATGATTTTAAGAAAATGCTCATTCTCACCTCTGTGCTAGGGGTGATTGTTTCTGTGTGTGGATATTATCTCGCGGCCTGGCTTGACGGCTCGATTGCGGGTGCTATGGCAGCAGTATCTGGATTTTTCTTTGGCGTAGCTTTTATCTATAATCGATTGATGGTTAAGAAGTCATCCAAAGTTAAGCCTTCAAAAACAGCTATTTAGGCAACTTCCTTTGAGATACAATTCTTACATCTGCACGTCTCTGTTCCTCAGCTTCGCTGTCCTCATCAATTGAGCCATAGCCTCTGGCCACAATTCGATCTTCATCGACACCCTGCTCGAGGAAATAGTTTAGTACAATAAGCGCTCGTTTGTGAGATAAGTCCAGGTTATACTTTGGGTTACCATCAGCACTGGCAAAGCCTGCTATGTCTATATTGAGTACCTCGTGCTTGGCAAGTAATTGCACAATACTATCGAGTTCTGCCGCGTGATCTTCTTTAATAGACGATTGATCTGTATTGAAATAGATTTTGTGGGTATGATCCATCAGCCTTAGTTCATCTTCACTAAACTCCAGTTTATTCTGCTCTGCCATCACTTCCGCCTCTACCTGAGAGTAAAACTCGTGCTGAGCATCGGAGAGCAAAATAGTAGGTTGTTGGTCTTTACTACCATGATACTTTACCATAAAAATATCTGTAAAACCCACACCTCCTTCTCTTATAGAAGCAAAATAAGCCCTTCGACCATCATGTGAGACCTGAAAATAGATTTCATCATCCGGAGTATTTACCGGGTAGCCAAGATTTTCGGGATCCGACCACTCCCCTGATGCACTGTCATAAACCGATCTGAATATGTCATACCCGCCATAACCTTTGTGACCAGAGCTACTGAAGTAAAGTGTTTTGCCATCTGCCGCTAAAAAAGGGCTATCATCATCATACTTGGTGTTGATCTTATCTCCGAGGCTTTTGGATTTGTACCAATTGCCTTTATCATCTTTGATGCAATAGTAAATATCTATTCCTCCTTCGCCTCCTGTACGGCTGCTGGTATATAATATGACATCTGATGAAGCGGTTTCTGAGACCGAATTCTCACTATAAATCGAAGAATTTATGCGATTGGACAGGTATTTTGGTTCAGACCATGAAGTGCCATCGTAATCTGAATAATATACATCACCCATGTTGGTGTCTTTGTATAAATACAGGCGATTGCCATCATTTGAAAGGGCAATATTTGCATCGTGATATTCAGTATTTATGGGTGGCCCAATATTTTTAGCCTCACCCCAGGTGCCATCCGGCTGTTTTCTGGAAATGAAAACATCTTCAAAATAAAAGTTGTCTTTGTCCACATCGGGGCTGGTATTGCCTTCCTGCCTTCTTGATGTAAAAATAAGTACTGTTTCATCGCGATTGATGACAGGCGCATAATCGGGCCATTTAGAATTTACACCTTCATTGAGTGGCACAATTGAGTACTGAGCAGGCCGATCGATGATATCCTTGGCATTGTTACATTCTAAAATCCTCCTATTTACCTTACTCAGTGATACTCTATCTTTACCTCTGTAACCACTGCGGCTGAGTACCTTACGCTTGTATTTCTCATAATATTCAAGGGCCTTGTCAAAATCTAAACCATAATGGTAAGCTCTACCGATGTGGTATGCAAGATCGTAACGGTAAGTAGGTTTTATCTCCTCTATCCGCTTTAGGTACTTGAGTGCATAATCTTTATTGATTGTCTCCAGATAGAGTTTGCCAGCCATCCAGTTGGCGGTGACATTATTTGGGTCTAGATCAGCTGCCTGAACAAAAAGCTCTTTGGCAATCTCTATAGCCTCCTTTTGCTGACTGTAAATCTGGCTTGCCTGATCGAGATAGACCTGAGAAAGTTGTAC
>NZ_SMMD01000506.1 GCF_009711475.1 Fulvivirga aurantia | reverse complement strand
TTCGTTATGTCCGTAATGAAACGTAAAAATTATTATAATTAATACAATAATGGTTTATTATATCTATTTTTGTTGCCCAAAAAATGAACGGAGAGCATATTGAAGGCTAAAAAAACACTTTCCAGTTGGTTGGTAAACCGCTATCTGTTAATAATAAGAAACGAGGAAAACTTTGCTGAAAAGTCTACCTTCAGTTTCACCTATGCGAAGGTAATACTTTTGGCGGTAACAGTATTTATTGTGCTGATGCTTTTGTCTTTATTACTAGTCAAAACGCTTCTGGCACAATGGTTTGACCCAAGACACGCACAAATAGAAGCCAATAAGCAACTCTACGAGCTTACTGTTAAGGTTGATTCGCTAGCAGATGAAGTAGAAAAGAAGGACAGATTTATCCTTAATTTTCAGCGAGTCTTAAGAGGTGATACTGCTCAGGCTTTCCAGGATTATGATAATAACTCTCCTGTTTCGTCAGAGATCTCGGATGAAAATATTGATGTTGCTAAACTTTCTCCTGTGGATTCTCAATTCAGGCAAGAATTTGAGAAGACAGATATGTCATTGGTAAACTTTACATCAGAGGCATCAAGTGAATTACAAGAAGTATTTTTCTTCTCTCCAATCACGGGGTTTGTTTCCGCTCCATATCAGGTTAAAGAAGGGCATTTTGGAGTCGATATTGTAGCCAAGAAAAATGAGCCAGTTAAAAGTATTGCAGATGGTACTGTTATAATGGCCTCCTGGACTCAGGACTCAGGTTACGTAATCGCCATACAACACAGGGGCAACATCATTTCGGTCTATAAGCACAATGCTGATTTGTTGAAAAAAGTTGGTAATTTTGTAAATGCTGGTGAAATAATCTCTATTATTGGTAATACTGGAGATCTTACGGATGGACCTCATTTGCATTTTGAACTATGGCATAACGGAAATTCGTTAAATCCAGAGGAGTTTGTAACTTTTTAAATACAAGTAGTCATGTTTAGCTCTAAAGAAGATCATAAGGTAGCCGAGGAAATAAGTAATTCGAGTAATATTATAGGCAAGGGTACTAAGCTCAAAGGAGATATAGAAACCTTTGGTAATATTAGAATCGAAGGAAATATAATTGGTAATGTAAAGACCAAATCAAAAATAGCACTGGGTCAGTCGTCAGAAATTGAAGGAAACATCTTAGCTCAAAATGCTGAAGTGGCCGGTGTGGTGAAAGGAAAAATAGAGGTTACCGACATACTTATCCTTAAGCCAACAGCCGTAATCAACGGTGATATTGTTACTAATAAACTTATAGTCGAAACCGGAGCAACTTTCAACGGAGGCTGTAAAATGAGTTCTACCATTAAAGATATCAAGATAGGAGAAAATGGGCAGTCAGAAAAAGCCCTCAAGCGAGAAGGAGCCAAGGCGATATAACGATTTTGTAAAGTATTCCGGTTTAGCCATTCAGATGGCTGTCGCAATATACCTGGGACATTTACTAGGGGTTTATTTAGATGAAAAAACAGGAAATACTAATGAACTCTACTCTAAGATAGTTACACTGCTAGCTGTATTTCTTTCCATATTTATGGTGATCCGTCAGGTCACTAAATCCAGTTCCAACAATGATTAAAAGATTCCTCAGTTTTACGACTATTGTACTTATAGTCACCATACTACTTTACTTCATACAAAAAACATTGTTGGCTCAATCTGAAGAAGCATTAAGTTTTTCACTTGTTGGAATGTATGTATTTCACTTTGTTTCTTATTTAGTTATCTGCCTCTCTATTGAGGCATTGTTTAAAAAACTGCCCTCACAAGTGGGATATGCTTACCTGGCTTCAGTTTTCATCAAGATCGGTGTGTTTGTGCTGGTGTTTAAGTCTACGATTTTTGGCCTTGAGGCGATGACTATGCCTGAGCGACTTTCCATTGTGATTCCGATGTTTATATTCCTGATTTTTGAAGCTACTTATTGTGGTCGATTGATGAATTCTCAATAGCAGCAAGCGTAAGATTTGAAAATTACTAAAAAACAATTCTAAAAAAGAGTGATCTTATTTAGAAATGCTTAGTTTTGCACCCAAATTTATCAGGGATTCGTTTTAAGTATGGTGATGTCAAATAAAACTATAAGCCTTTTATCGATACTAACACTGTTGTTTTTCTCAAGTGTAGCCTTTGCATCAAGCGGTAGTGAAGGCGAGCAAGGAGAAGGTGGGCCTGTTGATACACAGGAGGAAATAAATGCCTACATAAAGCATCACTTACAAGATGCGCATGATTTTACATTATTCACATTGGGTGAATCGGGTAAGCACATTGGCTTTCCTTTGCCAGTAATTTTGTGGGATGATGGTTTACATGTTTTTATGTCATCAAAATTTGATCACGGAACGACCGTTGCTGAATCTAAAGGCAACTATTACAAAATATATCACGGTAAAATTTATAAAACCAATGCAGCTGGTGAGCTTAATATGGATGATCATGACCATCCTACCAATGCGAGGCCATTAGACCTATCGATTACAAAGAATGTTGTTGGTATGTTATTCGCATCAGCTCTCCTATTCTTTGGCTTTGTTGGTTTAGCTAAGAACTATAAAAACAGATCTATTCCAAAAGGAGTAGGTAGAGTGCTTGAGCCACTTGTAATTTATGTGCGAGATGAGATAGCAAGACCAAATATTGGTGACAAGACTGATCGCTACATGCCGTTTCTTCTCACTGCCTTTTTTTACATCTGGATACTAAACTTATTGGGCTTAACTCCTCTTGGGTTTAACGTGACAGGTAATATCGCTGTAACAGTTTGTTTAGCCTTATTCACATTTTTCATCGTACAGTTTAGCGGTAACAAAGATTACTGGAAGCATATCTTCTGGATGCCAGGTGTGCCGATTCCAATGAAAATATTATTAATGCCAATCGAGCTTTTAGGTGTGTTTACTAAGCCGTTTGCACTTCTTATTCGTTTGTTTGCCAACATCACAGCAGGTCACTTTGTGGTGATGAGTCTGATTGCTCTTACGATAACTATGAAGGCGACATTCGGTCCAGTGGCAGCTACAGGGATGTCGTTTGCATTGGCATTGTTTATTACAGTTATAGAGATACTTGTTGCGTTTTTGCAGGCTTATATATTTACAATGCTGTCAGCATTATTTATAGGTATGGCTGTGGAAGAGCACGAACATCATTAAAAGAGAATTTTTGTTTAATTATATAAATCAATTCACATGTACAATTTAATTGGAGCAGGATTAATCGTAATCGGTGGTGGAATTGGACTTGGCCAAATTGGTGGAAAAGCAATGGAAGGTATTGCTCGTCAGCCAGAAGCAGCAGGTAAAATTCAAACTGCCATGATTATCATCGGAGCATTATTAGAAGGACTAGCATTTGGTGCTTTGATCCTAGGTAAATAATGTAAT
>NZ_SMMD01000494.1 GCF_009711475.1 Fulvivirga aurantia | reverse complement strand
CCCGATTTTTCAGACCTCTACTTTTGTTTTTAAAAACGCCAAAGAAGGAAAAGACTTTTTTGAAGTAGCATACGGCATAAGAGAAAAACGACCTGATGAAGAATTAGGCCTAATATACAGCCGCCTTAATAACCCTGATCTTGAGATACTGGAAAATAGATTGACGCTTTGGGACAAGGCTGAAGACTGCGCAGTTTTCGAGAGCGGAATGTCAGCTATAAGCACCACTTTACTTGAGTTTTTAAAACCAGGTGATTTAGTTATTTATACAAGACCAGTCTACGGAGGCACACACTATTTCTTAACCAAAATACTTCCTAAATATGGCATCGAAACTTTGGGTGTAACCCCATTTGACACCAAAGAAGATATTGATAAGATGCTGGCAGAACACCCTAATGGTGATAAACTAGCTTTCATTTACCTGGAAACGCCTGCTAACCCTACGAATGCCCTGGTTGACATCGCGCAGTTCAGAGCCATTGCCAACGAGAGACAAACTGAGGACAAGCCTATTTATATAGCTGTTGACAATACGTACATGGGTCCTCTCTGGCAGCACCCGCTCAAGCACGGAGCTGATCTGGTAATATACTCTGCCACCAAATATATTGGCGGACATAGCGATGTAATTGCAGGTGCGTGTCTGGGCTCAAAAGAGCTAATCGCAAGGGTAAAAGGTTTCAGAACTTTCTTAGGCTGTATGGCTGGTCCGTGGACGGGTTGGTTATTGATGAGAAGTCTTGAGACACTGAAAGTACGTATGGACAAACAGGCTGAAAATGCAGCCGCTATTGTTGAATACCTCAATCAACATCCTAAAATTGAAAAAGTCTACTACCTGGGCAACCTCAAGCCTGAGGATGGCAGACAATATAATATTTATAAAAACCAGTGCGATAGCAATGGTGCCATGATTGCATTTGATGTGAAAGGGGGTGAAAAGGAAGCATTTGCTTTCCTCGACAATATGAAGCTCGTTAAGCTAGCCGTGAGCTTAGGCGGTACCGAAAGTCTTGCAGAACACCCTGCTACTATGACTCATGCTGATGTAGAACCTGAGATGAAAGACAGAATGTCAATCACAGAGAAGATGATCAGGCTATCTGTAGGCGTAGAAAATCATAAGGACTTGATCTGGGATATAGAGCAAGCTCTTGAAAAGGTCTAAAAACAACCTAAGTCACGTTATGAAAATCTGTAACGTGACTTTATTACTTTATGGTTCTTACAAAAATTGAAAAGCCTGATGACACCGCGATTGTATCTTCTCCATATAAATTTTTTACACCTACCTGAGGCATAAGATACAACCAAGAACCTACTTGAAAATATACGCGACAGCCCATTTCCAAACTTATATCAAATGCTTCTTCTTCCGATGCACGATTTTTTGTAAACTCAAAGCCATAAGGAGCCACATAAAAACCAACTTCGAGGGGTTTAGAAATAGGAATTCTGAAGCTAACGCTTTCTGGTAGCAGAAAACAAAAAATACCGAGTGGTATGCCTAAAGCCTCTCTTTCTTCAATGGCTTTTCTAAAAAAATAAATGCTTGCCGCCTGGCCTCCTCCCGCATACAAGTAATAAGTATCAGAAGATAGCTGATTGTACAATACCGCATAGTTAATACTAAACTCCCCAAACCTTCCTTCAAGATTAATTCCATATCCGGAATTAAAATCAGTGCCAGAAAACATGTGATTATACTTAAGGCCAAATAATGTTGGTTCCTCTTGAGCCAATAGATCACCAGTAGGAAGTAAAAATAAGAGCATTAAGTATAACCTCATACACCCCAATATAATGAAAATACAGATGTACCTCTGCTTGACACGAGTGGAAAAAAGAATTACTTTGAGCCTGTTTTCACTAATAATAAGAAAAGGTAATTTATATGTTCAAAAACCCATTTTTCAAGCTAGCTGTATTAATTCTACTGTGTTTAAATCAACCGATATATGCGCAAAGTGATGACGCTCTGGTAATTGGTGAGAGTTTTTCCATTTACTCTGAGGTCTTGCAAGAGCCTCGATCATATTATTTAAGCTTACCGACTTCTTACAAAGCTGAGTATAACCAATACAAAAAATACCCGGTACTTATCGTCTTAGATGGTAACAGTCACTTTGCACCAACAGCCGGCATTGTCAATTACATGAGTGCTACAATGCAGATACCTGAAATGATTGTGGTTGGTGTTAAGAATGTGAATAGAGAAAGAGACTACACACCCGACAAAATAAAAACAGTAAGGCAAAATGATACCGGTGGGGGAGATAATTACCTTGATTTTGTAGAAAACGAACTTATCAAGCACCTCGATACGACCTATCGCACGGAACCTTACCGAATAATGGCCGGCCATTCATTAGGAGGCCTCCTCACAGCACACGCCTTTATCAAACCTCAAACAATCTTTGATGCTTTTATATCGATAGATCCAAGTTTTGGCATGTGGGACGAAGAAACAATTACAAAAAAAGTCGATGCTGTTGAGCAACAATCATTTGATCGTATAATCTATTTTGCTTCTGCCAATTCTGGTGATGGTAAGGCCCGTAATGAAGACCGTCATAGAATTCTTCATGAACAATTAAGCCAACAGGGTCAAGACAACTATATAGGTCATTTAGAATACTTTGAAAATGAAACTCACTCTACAGTACCACTACGCGCCTGGATTAATGGACTTGCCTTTATCTTTAAAGATTATAATTACAACTACAGAAACGCCACTGAAGTAGGCAAGCTTATCTCTCACTACGAACAGGTTTCTGAGAGACTCAACCATAAATTTTCGCCACCAGAACAATTGGTAAACAGAATAGGATACAGAAAGCTATATAGCAGAAATGAAGATGAACGGGATGAGGCCATTAAATTTTTCATACTCAATACCTCTTTATACCCTAACTCATATAACGCTTTTGATAGCATGGCAGAGGCCCTTGCGAGATTGGGAGATACTGATAATGCCATTATTGCCTACCAACAATCGCTGGATTTAAATCCGAACAATGAGAATGCATCAAAACAAATCGAACAGCTAAAAGCCAAATAACCTAAACGATATCCTATGAAAAATATACTAATAATATTACTCACAGTTTTATCTTTGGCAAGTTGTGGAGAGCGAACTTATGAGATGGCTTACGCTTCTGATCGTGACAATAAAATCGATATTCTGCTGACGGATTCTGACACTTCTTATTCAGAGAATATAACCAATACGGATTTTACAGAATACAATTTTACCTGGTCGGCAGATGGTGAAAGGATCTATTACACC
>NZ_SMMD01000250.1 GCF_009711475.1 Fulvivirga aurantia | reverse complement strand
CTAAATATATATGGGCTGATTGTGCCACCTACCCCTTGCCCTAATACAGAGTAAGAATCATATGCTGGAAATGCTCCTCCAGGCTCCTCCTCTGGATTTGCTGTTTTCACGTTCTTTTTAAAACTTTCAGGGTCATGTAAAGCATAAGAATCATCAACTCCTAAAATACTACCATCATGCAGGACTCCACGTGTTTCATAGTCCAAGCTTTCATCTGAATAATAGCGATGATATTTGTACCCGAGGGAAATCGTCACATAGCCAATAGGAATTGTTACGCCAAAACCAGAACTTTTTGTTGTTATATTTCCTGCTTTCGAATTATTTAAATTTGCCGAAATACCTGCAACTTTAAGAGCAGGTTTAGTGTCATTCGAACTCATTGACACCCCCATCAAGGGAGCATTTATTCCTCCGTAACCTGATTCAGACTTAAAATTAGTACTAACACCTACTTGTGCACTTGCCCCATGAAAATCATAGGACACTCCAAGATTTGCACTTGCACCTCCGTAAGGACTTATTCCTACACCAGCCTTTGCGGTAACAGGACCGACTTCATATCCAAAACCAAATTGCCCTCCTACACCTACACCTCTGTAAGTATCTGTAGCCACAGTGAGAGAAGCATTCACCCCACAAACACCTACTCCTGCTGAATATACCCTAGTGATACCACCTTCCCAATAATCTCTAGTAGTTCTTATTGCTGATTTATGATCATCAGGAAAGCCATTAACAAACCTATTAATAGCTCCAGGGTTCAAAGTCCAACCTAGCCCTACCCAACTGGCCTCTTGGTTAGGTTTAATACCGGCATGATATGATAAATTTAAAGGATAACCTCCACTTGGCCCTGGCACTTCTAATAATGGCATGTTGTATACAAAATCACCTGTTGACAGATTTACCATGTCGGTGGTATCCACAGGCTCAAAGCTGGTGGTCTCAGGTGCTGTTGGCCCTGAGGTAAGTGCCATAGCCACATAGGGTTGTGCTATGCCTGCTAGCATTTCCAGTGTAAAGAAAATGGCGATTGCTTTGAGGAATATTCTATTTCTTAACATTTTATATCTATTAGCAATGGTCAATTGGTCGTTATTGGTTATATACTTCTAGGGCCTTGTACATCTTCTGGCGTTTGGCTCCTTTCGTAAAGAGTGGGATTACCACCACCGCGGCACCAGCAAACATGAGGGGTGAAAAACTTACATCACGTTCGCTTGGAGGCAGGTCTTCGTTGTCTTTGGCTGTATTGGCTGTATCAATTATGCCGGCAACAAGCAAAGTGGCTCCCCCCAGG
>NZ_SMMD01000628.1 GCF_009711475.1 Fulvivirga aurantia | reverse complement strand
TTACTCACTCAGGATAGAAAAAAAATTAATTGAACATGTAATCGGTGTTAATTTGGCCTTTAAGTGTTTTGGTAGCTCTGTACAATTGATTCTCAACCGTTCGCTTGGAGATATTCAGTCGATCGGCAATTTCCTGATTGGTGAGACCCTCATGCTTACTCAATAAAAATATTTGTTTTCGCTCTTCTGGTAGCTGGTCTATGTTGGCACTCGCATGATCAAGCAGGTTTTTAAATACAATATAATCTTCGGTTTTATTACAGCATGAGCTTTTTTGAGCTTCCTTTGATTTGTATCGATCTTCCAAAGCCTGTCGTTTTACCTTTTTAATTGTAAGTCGCTTGGTAATGGTGTAGAGGTATGATTTGAAATACTGATTCTCATCAATCAGATGCTTTTTCTCCCAAATCGAAATAAAAACTTCCTGCACGATACATTCGCCATCTTCATGAGAAAGGCCCATGTTACGAGCAAAATGATACAGTTTGAGATGGTATGTATCAAAAATCTTCTTAAACGCCCAGCGCTTACCTTTCTTTAAGGCACGAAGTGTCTTATTGTCGTTAGATGGTATGTCCTTCCTGCTGGCAAACATGGCTTAAAAAGAAAAAAGCAGCAGGCAAGATAGGGTTTTATAGCAAAATTCAAAGTAAAACTTTCTTTAGAAAGAATGTGCCTTACTTAATCTTGTTAGCTTTTAGGCACATAAACAACCTTTTTGGTTTCAAAAAACGGTTCTTCAAAAAAATCAGGGAGGTTATAGAGCTTGTACCTTTTTTTAGACTCAGTAAGCTCTTCCTTTAAATCTCCTCCTTTGAGGTAGAGTATGCCGTTTGGTAGCTGGTTAAAGTCGTCTTTTAAAAATTTGTTTTTCACCCATTGGTAAAAAGGCTTCAGCCTGGTAACAGCCCTGCTCACTACAAAATGATACTGTGATTTGAGCTGTTCAGCACGCATTTGATCGGCCTCGACATTTTCTAAACCCAATGCTTCGCTCACAGCTTTTACAACTTTAATTTTTTTGCCGATAGAGTCGACCAGATGAAACTGAACATCGGGAAATAATATAGCCAGCGGAATGCCTGGGAAACCACCATCTGTACCTACATCCAGTACTTTGGTGCCGGGCTCGAAAGACATGACTTTGGCAATACCTAGGGAGTGCAATACATGGCGCACATATAATGCATCAATATCTTTTCTGGAAATCACATTTATTTTCTCATTCCATGAGGTGTAAAGCTCCTGAAGTTTACTAAACTGCTCTTTTTGCAATGGGGTGAGGTCAGGAAAGTACTTATTGATGATATCTGCTTGCATGGCGCAAAGATGAGTATAATTCTTGAAATGAAATGACTTCGCAAATTCTTAAATGAACTTATAGATCTTTTTCAAGTATAACGCGATAATCAGCTCGGGGGTAAGCTTTTTCTTCAACACCAATAATATCAAAGCCATTTTTAAGTGAGAATATGAGCATTCCTTTTAAGTGATTTCTGGTTTTAAAACGAATGGCGGTGAATCCATGTGATTTTGCCCAATTTTCCTGGTGCGCAGCAAGCTTTTGAGCCACATGCTTACCTCTGTGTGATTTTAAAACACCACCCATCCAGCTGTAAAATACATCGTCCTGTAACTGATAGCCGACTTTATAGCCCACAGCCTCACCGTTTGAGTATGCGATAAGTATCAGGTGGTGCTTGTCGACCAGTCTTTTGCAATATTCTTGCTTTGAGTATGCATCTCTAAACTCAGGTATCTGCCTTTGTACTTCTAAGGCATCTTCGATGGTTCCGGTACGGATGGAAATGTTCAAATCCTTGGTTTTTCGGTGTAGATACCGAATTTACCATTTATAAAGATCAGATTCAAGCCAATGAGCTGGCTTATCAGATATGTTCTTTCTTATTTTTCACAAGGTCGTACATCAACTCTCTTGCTCTGTGCAATTGGGCTTTTACTGTACCGAGCGGAGCGTCAAGTTCCTTGGCTATTTCTTCGTAGCTATATTCTTTAAAGTACCTAAGTTTCACCAACCGCTGATACTTGGCAGGGAGCTTAGTAACAAACATTTGAATAAGCTCAATTTTTTGACTTTTGATCGCTACCTCTTGTGGATTAAGGTTTTTGTCTTCTACATCGATAGAGACAGAGTCGCCATTATCATCGGTAAAAGAAGTGTCGAGGCTCATAGTTTCCAGCCTCTTTTTTCTAATAAAATCAATAGCGTTGTTGGTCGCGATTCTAAACAACCACGTACTAAATGTATAGTCTTTTTTAAATCTGTGAAGGTTTTTGAAAGCTTTGGCAAATGCTTCAATGGTGAGGTCTTCTGCATCATCAACATTTCTCACCATTTTAAGGATCATGTGGTATACAGGCCTCTTGTAGCGATCCATCAACATAGCGTATGCCTGTTCATCATTCTCCTTCACTGCTTGATCGATCATTCTAAAATCTTCAAGTGCCTTGTCAGAGAATTGCTTTTTTAACTCCATGTAACCCTTTTTGTGAATAATGCTCTTACTGCTATAAAAATATAGTAAAAGACGTAAATCAACTCTAAAAATATTAAACCCCAGACATTAAACGTAACGTTTAGCTTTTTGGTTGAGATAAGAAACGTTATATAAAATAAAAGTGATCTTAATAAAAAACTGCCAATAACTAAGTATAGTTCACCGCCAGCGATTAAGAGTATAGGCAATAATAGCCAACTCAATAAATATGACAATGAAAAAGAGCCCAAAATTATTTTATCGCCTGTTTTATAGTGTTTTCCAACACTCAGGTGTCTGAGTTTTTGTTTGAAAAAAGATTTCCAGGTTGTCTTTGGAATAGAAGTAGTTTCTGCTTCTGAGCCTGCTACAACTGCTGTATTTTTATTTGTTGCATGTTTATTTACAAAAAGATCATCATCGCCACCGACTACTTGCATATAGCCATTAAAACCTTTGTTCTCTAAAAACAGACTTTTGCGATAAGCCAGGTTTCGGCCAACTCCCATGTAAGGTTTACCCAAAGCCGCAAAACTCAGGTATTGAATACCGGTGAGTAAAGTCTCAAAGCGGATGAAGTAGTTGAGAAATCCGGGTTTGGTTTCATATTGAGAAAACCCAATTACGAATTGTTTATCACTGGCATGAGAGGCCATCGTACTCACCCATTGGTTTGAGTTAGGTAAGCAATCAGCATCGGTTAAAAGAAGCAGATCGTTTTTAGCGGCTTTTATACCAAGCGTAAGTGCAAATTTCTTACTGTTTACATGGTCCGGAGCGTTATCGACATTTACTACGCGGAGTCGAGGGTTGCTGGCAGATTCTGCCTTTAAAAAATCGTAAGTCTCATCATACGACTGGTCATTGACAATTATTATTTCAAAATCTGGGTGCTCCTGTGCGTAGAGTTGTGGTAATAATTTTTTTAAGTTTTGATACTCATTACGAGCCGCTATAATTATAGAAACCGGCTCCTCGTACTGACCTTTTTGCACAATGACTTTCGATATACCAACACTGAAGAATGCATAATATATACATTGTATAGCAATACAGATGAGGAAAAAGACAACGATGTAGTAAAGCATAAATAAAAATTAGGCCACAAAGATATCTTGATTTATCAGACTGCAAATTTTACAGAGCGAAAAAACAGTGGTTGTACAGGGTGGGTAAAAAATATGCCTATTTTTGCAGCCCAAATTGAAGAGGAATGGATTTTAAACTAGAGGTACAAGATCAGAAGAGTAAAGCACGTACAGGAACAGTGACTACAGCACATGGCGAAATTAAAACGCCTATTTTCATGCCTGTAGGTACTGCTGGTTCCGTAAAGGCCGTGCATCAACGTGAATTAAAAGAGGATATCAAGGCCCAGATTATACTGGGTAATACATATCATTTATACTTAAGACCAGGACTTGATATAATCGAAAAAGCAGGCGGTCTACATAAATTTAATGGCTGGGATAGGCCAATACTTACCGACAGCGGTGGGTACCAGGTTTACTCTCTTTCTGATACTAGAAAAATTAAAGAGAATGGTGTTACGTTTAAATCTCACATAGATGGATCGAAACACGTGTTCACTCCTGAGTATGTGATGGATATACAGCGTACCATCGGTGCAGACATCATGATGGCTTTTGACGAGTGCACTCCATACCCTTGTGAGTACGATTATGCTGAGAAGTCTATGCATATGACTCATAGATGGCTTAAAAGGTGCTGCGAGCATTTTGATAATACCGAAGGAAAGTATGGGTATGATCAAACGCTTTTTCCTATCGTACAAGGTAGTGTATATAAAGATTTAAGAAAGCAATCTGCAGAAGCTATTGCCAGTTTTGAACGAGAGGGGAATGCTATTGGCGGCCTGTCGGTTGGTGAGCCGGCAGAAATGATGTACGAGATGACTGAGTTGGTCTGCGATATCCTGCCAAAGGATAAGCCACGCTATCTAATGGGCGTAGGTACACCAGCTAATATTTTAGAGAGCATTGCCTTAGGTGTAGATATGTTTGATTGTGTAATGCCAACACGTAACGCGCGAAACGGTATGTTATTTACCTCTGAAGGTATAATTAATATTAAGAATGAAAAGTGGAAAGATGACATTTCACCGATAGACCCAAATCTCGGAGGTTATGTAGACACTTTTTACAGCAAAGCTTATTTACGTCACCTCATTATGAGCAAAGAGATTTTGGGCGCGCAAATTGCTAGTATCCATAACCTGAGCTTTTATCTTTGGTTGGTGGGTGAGGCTCGCCAGCATATCGAAGCTGGTACTTTTAGCACCTGGAAAGATCAAATGGTGA
>NZ_SMMD01000800.1 GCF_009711475.1 Fulvivirga aurantia | reverse complement strand
AAATCATTACCTATTTAGCTATTGCCCAAATACTCGCTTGGCGGACAACCCATCACTATTTTAAAAGACTTGTTGAAGGAAGACTTAGAATGGAAGCCTGCTTCCTGCGCCAGGCCCAAAAGTGTTTTCTTTTCTATTAAGGGAGATTTTGCTAATGCTATAAACTTATGAATGCGATGGTAGTTGACATATTCAAAAAAGCTCATCCCTATTCGTTCGTTTAGTAGTCGTGAAAGCTCAGGTGCATTGATCTGCATCATTTCTGCCAGCTCAGATTTTAATAATTTAGGGTTTAGAAAAGGCTCTTTTTCACGCATGATTGTTTCTAACTGAGTTTTTAATCGATCTAAATCAGCATGAGAAAATTTAGAGTTAGCATACTTTACTTCTTGTTCGGCTTCTACAAACCGAAAAACTGCCGGTGAAACCATCTGGTAATAAGCCAAAAACATAATAATAAAGGCAACCGCGAGCCAGATGAATGGGCGAGAATTGATTTCTACATAAGCATTATGGCCGAAACTAATGATATAAACGACTAACCAAACCGCCAGGCATGCACCAATGGCTACTAGTAGATTCCTAACAAAATGAACATTCAGGATATAGCTTCGCTCCCTTTGCAGCGCTTCTTTAAATGACCTAAATCTGAGTATACTCAACACAAAGTAGCTTATGTTTATGGTAAGCCCCAGACCTACCAGGATACGAACTACCCGAATGAGCTCTCCGCTAGCTATACGAGCTTCAATCAACTCAGTAGAAGCTGTAATGTAATAAAGCGTAACTACCAGACAGTAAAACACGCCAGGAATATAATGGAATAGGTCTTCTGCCCTGAATCGCTTTTTTGAAAGTGTGGATTGGATGAAGAGATAGACTGTAGGGCCGAAAAAAGGAATAGCAAACTCTGAAAGTCCCTTCCATTGTCGTTTCCAGTCAAATGATAGTTCACCTATCTTGCCGATGAGGCCCACCATCAACAAACTTATTAGGATTACGAGGTAGGTATTCACCTGCTTACGTTTTGTAGCTGAGATAGAAAAAATCGCTATTAGAAACAGTCCTTGGAAAAAGGCAAAGAAATAAATTTGACTCAGAAGATGCTCCAGATCCATTATTTTAATATAAACTCATTCACATGTTGTACTCCATGCGGTGCAAGTTGTGCTATTTCCTTTTGAAAAGCAGCGAAAGATGCCTCATTTTTCCACGCAGTAATCACAAAATAGTTCGGGTCATACCGGTAACCCAAGGGTGATGTGCCACCTGTGAGTGTGATCAAAAGCTCTCCCCCCATCTTTCGCACTTTCTGCTCCCAATCTTGAAAGACATTTGAATCATCGTCAAGCCAGTAGGCTGTGGCTATGTGAAATTTGCTGCGGTCAATGGTTAGTGTGTGGTCCTCGCCCATTTCGTAATAACGGGTGCCAAAGTATGACCATATCTCTCTTCTTCGTTCATGAAAATCAGGTACTTCGTCTGTAATATTATTAAGAAAACCCTGACGAGATTGTAGATTATCCCACTTGGCGAGAATCAGGTATGTAGGACATAGATTCCCTTTTGTATGATCTACAATTTTAAAGCCCGGCAAGGGCCGGTAGTTCATTCGTCTGCCAATAGGAATCACGGTTTCAAAATATGATTTTAAGGCTTCTTCAGCATGTTGCTTTTGTTCTATAAGCAGAATATCCATAACCTCTCCCTGTGCTAAAGTGATTGTATCTATCTTATTTTGTCCGTAAGCCAGGTTTAACCCCAACGCTAAACTGAGGGCTAAAAAGATATTACCTACTATTATGCTTTTCGTCATGATGTAAATGTTTTATTTGATATGGAATCAAAGCTATGTGGCAGAGCAACCACAACCTACAAAATAAACCTCTCAGGGGTGTTTATACGGTATATGGACTGATTTCCATTTGTTTTGACACTGACAACAGGACTGGTAGTTGTTAAACGGGCCAATTTAATCTCAGGTAAATTCACAACTAACTCCTAATTTAAAGCTTAATCAAGAGATCAAGGCTCTTGCATGCACTTTAAGTACAGCTTGTAATAATGGAGATCAAATTTTCTAACATCTACTTTGCTTATGGTGAAAACAAAGCACCAATACTTCGTGATTTTTCTCTTACAGCAAAAGCAGGAGATGTGATTTGTATCAAAGGTGCTTCCGGGTCCGGAAAAACCACATTATTTAAGTTGCTTTTAGGCTTCGAGTATCCCACGAAAGGAAAAATCACTTTTAATGATAAGGAGCTTAAAAGCACGCAACTAACCCAATTACGAAAACAGTCTACCTGGCTGCCACAAGATTTAAACCTTGGCGAAGGCAAACTTAAAGAGGTGTTTTATTACCCCTTCAGTTTTAAGGCAAATGAAGTCATAAGGCCTGGTGAAGAATATGTGCTCACTACATTTGAAGCACTCGGATTAAACAAAAACATATGGGATGAGGAATTCAAAAACCTTTCTACAGGCCAACGACAGCGTGTCGGCCTTGCACTTTGTCACTTGCTAAGTAAGGATATCATGTTGCTTGATGAGCCCACATCAGCGCTTGATCAGAGGTCAAAAGAGCGTGTAGAAAAGCTCCTCTTTGATAAAGAAAAGATCATCATATCTACTTCACATGATCCATGGTGGCTCGAAAGGTGTACGCAAATTGTTGAACTCGAACCTACATCATGATGGAAATCATTGACCTCACCTGGACACAACTTGCCATTGGCCTGGCAATACTGATTTTACCGGCTATTATACTCCGAAAGTTTAAAACCGGCCTCCTCACAAAAGTAGGAGTCGCTGTGGTGAGAATGATCCTACAACTTTTGTTTGTAGGCTATTACCTCGAGTACCTTTTTAAATATGACAATCCTTGGATCAATGTAGCCTGGATTGTTGTGATGGTCATAGTTGCTGATTTTTCTACCATCGACCGTAGTGACTTAAGGCGTAAGAAATCACTTATCATCAGCATTTTTGCAGCTACTTTTATCGGTATCTTAATCGTTGATTTTTTCTTTTTAAGGTTTGTCATTCAGCTACCAAATATACTGGCCGCTCAGTATACGATACCAATAACAGGTATGGTACTTGGCAATTGTTTAAGGAGTAATGTGATCGGCATAAACGATTTTTATTATAGCATTGACCAAAACCTGGAGCGGTACCGCTTCTATCTGGCCAATGGTGCTAAACATAACGAGGCACTATTTCCTTTTTTTCAAAAAGCTTTGATAAAAGCTGCCAACCCTACCCTTGCCGCGATGGCTACCATTGGTTTGGTTTCTCTACCCGGAATGATGACGGGTCAGATTTTAAGTGG
Source organism: Fulvivirga aurantia (assembly GCF_009711475.1). Classification (GTDB taxonomy): domain Bacteria; phylum Bacteroidota; class Bacteroidia; order Cytophagales; family Cyclobacteriaceae; genus Fulvivirga; species Fulvivirga aurantia. The sequence continues at coordinate 5,424 of NZ_SMMD01000800.1, read as the reverse complement.
TAGCTCACCACTTATTGCCATTAAATATCAAATCATGATCATGTTAGCCATCTTCTCAGGCACCATATTGTGCGTTTATCTTGCTATTTTCTTTTCTTCAAAACTTGTCTTTGACAAAAATCACAACTTAAAACACGGCATACTTAAGAAGTGATAGGTAGTGAAGGGAGAGACTCCCTCCTTTCTCTCACTTTTATTATATTGGCAGCAAATCAGCCACATGAAAGCACAACCCATTCTCATTTTTGCATTACTACTATTATGCAACTGCTCTAAAGAAGAAACTCCCGTTGCGGCAGATAAAAGAGCGTTTGAGATGGGGTTTACCACATGGAGTTTTGGGCCTACACTTCAAGATGTAGATGACACCTATTCCTTCATTGCAGACCATGCTGATATATATGCAGAGCATATTGATAGTCATATCCCGTGGAATGCATGGATCAATGGCCTTGAATTGCCTGAGGCCTTTACCAACGAAATTACAGGTCGTGTAAATAGAAAAATTGCAAATAAAGAGCTGCTATTATCCGTAAGCTTACTCAACTCAAGTAGAGACGAACTTGCTACTGATTTTGATGGCACAATCCCCTCTTACACCAACCTTGATGATACAAAAATAAAGGAGGCTTACTACGAGCACATCAACTACCTGGTTGCTCAATTAGACCCAGACTATCTTGTAATTGCTATTGAAGTAAACGAGCTTAACCTTAGAGCTCCAGAAAAATGGGAAGGGTATCAAAACTTAATCAAGGAGGTAAAGTCGAAGATCAAAAATATATATCCTGATCTTAAAATTTCAGAGTCAATCTCATTGCACAACTTATTTGAAGCAGAAGTAGGTAATCCGGAGCTTCATATCGAAGATATTTTCCGTCATGTCAATAAAAACGACTTCGTTGCTATTAGTTTTTACCCATTTCTAAAAAATCTAAGTTCAAAAGCCGAGATACAAGAAGCTTTAGACTTAGTACACACCAAAACTAACCTACCCATTGCTTTTGCTGAAACAGCACAAATAGCTGAAAACCTGGTGATTCCCAATCTTAATGTATCAATCAATGGAAATGCATCAAGCCAGAACGATTACCTCGAAATATTAATGGAAAATGCACACAAACAGGAGTACCTATTTGTAGTCTGGTGGGCTCACAGAGATTTTGACGCACTATGGGAAACCTTTCCTGAAGAAGTAAAAGATCTCGGGCAGATATGGAGGGACACAGGTCTGTTAGATGAAAATGGTTTGGAAAGACCGGGCTATACGACCTGGATAGATAATTATCAGAATTGAGCAATTCAGCCATCGGGTAATTTATTAACAGCCAAATACTTATATTTATATAAGCAATACCTATTCTATGAAGGCCTATATCTATTGTATCCTCGCATTTATTATATTTTATGTTGGTTGCCAAAGTCAGGCAACCGAAGCTGACATTGAAAAATGGAAGGCAGAAATTATGCAAGTCGAAAAAGATTTTAATGACATGGCGCAGGAAGAAGGGTTGGTAAAGGCTTTTGAATTTTATGCAGCAGAGGATGGCGTTATTCGCAGGCAGAAGAAAATCATCATAGGCAAGGCTGCCATTGCCCAGTGGTATAAGGGAGACGTAAGGCCTAACGAAACACTCACATGGAAACCCACATTTGTAGATGTCAGTCAATCTGGTGACATGGCCTACACTTATGGTGACTTTGTTTTTACCTACCCCGACTCGCTAGGAAACCCTAAAATCAATAAAGGCATTTTTCACACCGTATGGAAAAGGCAGCCAGATGGTAGCTGGCGGTTTGTTTGGGATTAGCTTTAAATAAACAAATCACCACTGGATACAAAAGAAAGACTTAATGCTACTGTATTTAAGCTACAATGTACAAATAACGGGTACTTAAATCCGAAAGCTACTCGCGTGTAGCCATAAATGATCCCACTCATAAGTTGAGGAAAAGTAAAAATGGGTAGAAGCAAAATATGCAACAGGTTTACTTCGTACTTAGAAATGTGCATCCACGCAAAAATGAGACTAGAAGCATAGTATATATAGCGAAAATTACAGCTCCAAAATCTTGAAATGTGATGCTGTAATTTGGTAGTTTTTAGTAGTACAAAAAGTAATGAACCAATGGCCAAAGAGATGCCGACTCTGGTCACAAAACTTTCGTCAACCGCACTTATTTTGGTAGCAAAAATCACTTTAGTGAAAAAGTAGTAGGACAAAACTGAGGTGGACAGTGAAAAATAAATAGCATTGAAAACCAGCGATAGTCTAAATGCAATTTCTTCAACTAATGGTAGGATAAAACCACCTAATACAACTAAAGTCAGCGGTGAAAAGCGCTCTCTTAAATTGGCACTTTGTACATTTTCGGGATCGTAAATAAAAGTAAAAAAGCCATTACAGGTATGAGCAAAATCATCTTTAAAATGAATAACCCAATGGTGTCATAAACCTTCTCTTTATTTGATTTGTCATGATTGGGTGAGTTTGAAGGTGCTTTTATAAATAAAATCAGCTCGTTGAATAGACCGATATAGAATTTTGGCTTTATAAGTGGGTATTTCATTTTTGCTTTTAAGCAACAGACTTAAATCAAAGCCATATGTTACAAGCACAACTAAAATAGTGTGTCATTTTACCTTCAAAAAAGCATAATTGGCTCAAATAATTTAAAGGACTGATAGTGACTTTGTCAATACCCGACATTAGCGTGTTTCGGTTTATAGCAACTCCCCTCTCACTAGGTTAAAACCTAATAACATCCTACTTTTGTGAACCGAAAGAATGAGATGAATTTTGAGCTTTTTACAGCTCTATACAATATAAAAACGCACGTTAACATGGCCACAATCATAGAAGACAATACGCTTAATTATATAAAAGATGTACTCGACAATATGCCGGCTGACTGGGTAAATCTTACCACCCACAGGCTTGATATCTATAACGAAGAATTAGCCAAATCTGAGTTCATAGAGAAGTTTGAGGCTCTTTCTACCACTAACAATTACAACACCACGGCTCTCAGCGAACTACCCACCGCTTACGACTACATCCGACTAGGTCACCCGCTGTCTTCTGTTTTAGAATGGACTGTAGCAAAAATTAATAACCTCGACACAGCCAGTGTTATCAGTTTTTCTTCCAGGACTGTACCTATTCTAGCCGTACTTAGAAAGAACTTATTCGAAAAGAAAAATACCTTAATTGCCTACACGGGTGATTTACCATCAGCATTTGATGCCGAAAAGATTAAAGAGGTTTATGGTTACAGCTTTGAGCTTAAGCAAGTAGCTAATGCCGAAGAACTTCCTGAATTTGATGGAAGCACGGTATATATTTCTCATTTAGACGAAATCGGTAAAGTAACCCTCAACACCAACACAGACTTTTTTATTGGCATTCATGCAGATCTTGGTAGTGTTTTGATGGTAAACGGAGAAGCAAACAAAAATTACATCTCTGAAATACAGCATGTTAGAAGACGAGAAACCATCGCCATGACTCCGGCCAACTGCTTTATAGCACTGCAACAACTTGTGGGCAGACCTTCTCCTAATAGTGAGGCAGGTAATGTTGAAAATAATAAGACGCTCGTCTTAGATACTATTAAGGACATAACGGCTACCGATACAAAACCGCTGGTAGGCTCATCCGGGCTTTCTGTGCAGTATGCTGTTATGATGGGGCTGATTGACCATGCCAATGAGCATCACCCGGGCAAAGACATAAAAATCATTATTCCTCCTAACTGCTATGGAGGTACCAATGATCAGGCGAGAAGAGTGGCCGCCTGCCTCGATCATGTAGAAGTACTCGACCTACCGGTAGACCGGGATAACGATATGGTGCAGAGTACTGACCAGGTGTTGGCTCAGGTAGCTAAAGATGATGCTGTGCCTTATATAATCGTAGAAATACCCACAAACCCACGGGTAGAGGTACCAGATCTCGATAAGTTGAGAGATGTATTGACTGAGAAACGAAAAACAACTTCGGGAGAGGCCGCTATCGACCCTGTTTTTATTATTGACCAGACATTCTGCCCTAACATACAGTTCCTGAAAGAAGGTGGTATTTTCTCATCTATCAGGTCGCTTTCTTATGTGAGCGGATCCAAGTTTCCGAGTGGTGGTAAATGCACAGCAGGATATTGTGTAGCCAATAAAGCCGCTGCAAACCTCATGGATAAAATTGAAAAACACATGGCACTGTGTGATAATGAAGCCACAGATCTGCAGATTAAAATTCTAGCTGAGCAAATGCCATCTATGAACCAGCGTATTTTAGATGCCTACAAAAACACGCGGGAGTTCGTCAATTTTATAAAAGACAAATTGCCTACCGCAAAAATTAACTTTGTATCAGAGGCACTGGCCGATGACGGTTTTACGCCTTCTGTGTTTTCTCTTGACTTACCTACTAAAGGTGCCACTGATGAGGAAAAAGAGACTTATAAAAGAGCCTTAAATCTCAAACTCATCAATATGATGATCACTGAGATACCTCACGAAAGCAAGTATTGTGTAAGCTATGGTCAACTCAAAGGTTGCTATTGGACAATACCGGCTACCTCTACACAAGGCACTACCAAAGAAGATGACAAAGACTACATTGCTCGTGTATCTGTGTCACCGGATTTAGACCTTGAAAAGCATAAAGAAGTCTTTGTCAATTTCGTACAAAACCTATAAAATAAAATTATCTAGTCTGCCGGTAAACTGTTGTTATCGGCAGACTTTTACTACTTATCTTTTTGCTTGATTTTGATATGATAGTAAGCGATAATAGCAATTAAAGATAGCATAGCAACGAGCGAATCCTCCACGCCAAAAGCACTCCCAGTGATCAACTCAGGGCCGTCTATTTGAGTTATTAAAACCGCATCAAACTCACTGATACCAGATAATGTAGTACCTAAAATCGGTTGTGCAATATTCCAGCTAAAATGGAAAGCTATTGGCAGCCAAAGCGTGCGTGTATCGATATACATATAAGCCGTAGCCATACCAAACAATACACCTAAGGTAGCTGGTAATATATCTTCATGAGGATTCATGAAATGAGGTAATTGAAAAAGTATCGAAGAGGCGAATAGTGCAACTGTTGTTCCTTTCCATTTTTCGATGATTGTAAATATCAACCCTCTGAAAACCAGTTCTTCCAGTACAACTACACCCAAAATTAAGGTCGCACTAGGCAGAAAAGAATAGAGATCATTCACTTCCAAAACCTCATAATACCCAAGAACATACATCAAGGCTACTGCAACTGATATTATGAGAAAACCTAGTACCAGACCAATCGATGTGTTTTTTAGTGCAAACGTTGTATCAAAATCTGAGAAATTTCTTCTTTCAACATACCTTATCAGTAAGTAGTATACACTCACCATAACGGCAACTCCCAGTAGGGGCAC